>JANPCA010000607.1:0-15016 GCA_031430715.1 Hyphomicrobiales bacterium
GGCCTCGACTTCATCGCGTCGTTCAGCAAGGAACTGGTGCTGGGGGTTTCGACCTATGCCCATGAACTGTTCGGCGAGGCGGGCGCGCTCGATGCCGTCTATGTGCCGGTCGGCATGGGGTCGGGCATCTGCGGCACCATCGCGGCGCGCGACATGCTGGGACTCAAGACCAAGGTGATCGGCGTGGTGGCGGAAGGCGCCAATGCCATCGCGCTATCCTTCGCGGCGGGAAAGCCGCTCTCCACCAACCGGGCGGACACATTTGCCGACGGCATCGCGGTGCGCGTCGTCAACCCCGATGCCATGCACATCATCACGCATGGCGCCGAGCGCATCGTCACCGTATCCGATGCCGAAATCGCCGAAGCCATGCGGCTCTATTTCCGCTGCTGCCACACGGTGGCGGAAGGGGCAGGCGCAGCACCTCTTGCCGCGCTGATGCAGGAACGTGACCGGATGCGCGGCAGGCGTGTGGGCATCATCCTCTCGGGCGGCAACATCGACATGGCGAAATTCTCGGCGGTGCTTGGCGGCGCGACACCGGAGAGTTGATCACAGCGACACCGACAATCCGCCGTCCACCGCCAGCACGTGGCCGTTGACATAGGAGGCCGCATCGGAGGCGAGGAAGACGCAGGCGCCGCCCAATTCCTCGGGCCTGGCCCAGCGCCCGGCGGGCGTGCGCGTCTCGACCCAGGCGGTGAAGGCCTTGTCATCGAGCAGCGCGGTGTTGAGCTCAGTGGCGAAATAGCCGGGCGCCAGCGCGTTGATCGTGATGCCCTGGCGGCCCATCTCGGCGGCCATCGAGCGTGTCAGGCCGTGCAGGCCCGCCTTCGCCGCCGCATAGGCATGGATGGTGGGACGGCCAAGAATTGCGGCGACCGAGCCGGTGTTGATGATGCGCCCGAACTTATTGGGCAGCATCAGGCGGACCGCGTCTCGCGCCAGGCGGAAACAGGACGTGAGATTGACGGCGATCACCCGGTCGAAATCCTCATCCGTCCATTCGGTGAGCGGCCGCCGATGCTGGATGCCGGCATTGTTGACCAGAATGTCGAGCTTGCCATGGCGTCTCGCGATATCCTCGAGCGCGGCGCCTGCCCGCTTCGAATCGGTGACGTCGAAGGCCAGGGCCTCGGCCCCGATCTTCGCCGCGGCTTCGGCTAGTTCCGTCCCGTTTCGCGCGTTCACGATGACATCGGCGCCATTGTCCTTTAGCGCCTTGGCCATGGCGAACCCGAGCCCGCGCGAGGCACCCGTCACCAGCGCCACGCGGCCCTTTAACGAAAACATTCCAACCATCTTCACTCTCCCTGGCATTCGTCAAATTGGTTCAAGCATCCAACTGTCCGGCACACGCTAACGCAACGGTAGGTTGCCTTTGGCGTCTTGAAGGATTAATTAACCATAATTCCTGATTTCACGCCCGCAGTGGGAGACACAATCTTGACGGTATTCAGCCCCTCCATGACCGAGACGGTTGCCCGCGCCATCGCCAAGGCCATGGGAGCAGACGACTGGCGGCCCTTCGTGGAAGCCGCCCGCGCCGCCGTCACGGCCATGCGCGAACCCACCCCCGACATGCTCGAAGCGGCGCTTCCCGATACGCCGGACTGGGGATACCTCCCCGCCGACTGGCGCGCCATGATCGACCATGTGGCCAACGAGCGGGTTTTTCCCACCACTTTCAATTCTTGAGACCGTTCACCTTCATCATCACATCGATCAAGCGCGGAACGTAGCGCTCGCCATAGCCCATGTTGTCGGCCATGACATAGAGCTGGTGCGCCGTTTCGGCCATGAATGAAGCGACCGGGAGATGCTCGGTCATGTTGGTGTAATAGCGCAAATCCTTCCGGGCATTGCTGATGGCGAATTTGGCGTGGCTGTCATCGTCATGCAGCGGCACGTTGATGAGCCGCGCGAACATGACCGAGGCCGCGCCGCCAGCCATGACGATCTCGCGCAGCGCCTCCATATTGACGCCGGCCTTGGTGGCGACAGTGATGGCCTCCGCGGCAATGGCTGCGTGGGCGGTGGCCACGAAGTTGTTGATGAGCTTCAGCCGGTGCGCGGCCCCCACCTCTCCCGAATAGACGATGGTGTCGGCGAAGCTGTCGAGCACCGGCCTGATCCGCGCCAGTACCTCTTTCGGCCCCGCCACCATGAGTCCGAGCTTGCCGGCCTCCGCTTCGTTCGGTGTGCGGACCATCGGCGTGTCGACGAAATACCCGCCCTTGGCTTCGACAGCGGCGGCGATCCTGATGGTCGAGAGCGGCTCCGCCGTCGAGCAGTCGGCGATGACGAAACCCTCGCGCACGGCACCCATCAGGCCATATTCGCCATGGACGATGTCCTCGATCTGCGGCGTGCCAGTGACGCAAAGAATGACCAGGTCGCTCTCCTTGGCCACCGCCAGCGGCGAATTGCGCTCGTCCGCCCCCTTGGCGATGAGATCGTCCACCGGCGTCCTGTTGCGATGCGCCATGACGGTGAGCTTATAGCCCTTGGCCAGGATGTTCTTGCCGATGCCGTGGCCCATGAGGCCCACGCCGATCAATCCGACGCGCTTGATGGTCATGTCTGCTCTCCCGTTGCGATGAGGTTGATGAAGTGATCCTGCTCCAGAATCAGGAGCCTGTCTTGCGGCTTCTTGTTGAATCCGAGGCGGTCATAGAAGCGCTCGGCCCCCGGGTTGGATTGATCGACTTCGAGCTTGATGAAACTGGCACCCCGCGCCGCCGCGCGCCGGGCCGAACCTTTAAGCAGAAGAAGACCGACGTTGCGGCCGCGTGCCTCAGGCTCGACGAAGAGATCGACGATGTAGAGGCCTCTGGCGCCGCGCCAGGTTGAAAAGGTCATGAGACCCAGGCAGGCGCCAAGCAGCCGGTCATGATCTTCCGCCACCACCACGTCGATCAGATCGCGCGACTGGCGAAGGACGTCCCCGGTCAGTTTCGGCACCACATCCGCGCCGACGTGCCGGGCCAGGCCCAGAACCATCGCCGCGACGGCCTCGGCCTCATTTTCCCGCATCTCGCGAACGATCACGCTCACTGGTTTGGTGTTCCTCCCGATCCTCTGCTAGGAGCTTCTCACAGTTCCTTCCATTCAAGGCGAAACAATCCATGACCGCAAGCCTCCCCCAGCATATTCATGCAACCGGCGATCTGCCGAAGGTCGCTTGGGGCCGGGGGAGCTATGTCTATGATGCCGATGGCAAGCAATATATCGACGGCTCCGGCGGTCCCGCGGTCTATTGCATCGGCCATTCCAATCCGGAAGTGAACGCGGCGATCAAGGAACAGCTGGACCGCATCGCCCACGGCTACCGCTACAATTTTTCCTCCGATGCGCTGGAGGAACTGACTGAAATCGTGAGGCAACGCTGCGGCGGCACGCTGCGGCACATGGTCTATGTGACGGGAGGTTCCGAAGCGGTCGAATCCTGCCTGAAGCTGGCGCTGCAATACCATGCGGCAAGGGGTGAGATGCCGCGCCGCCGCTTCATTGCCCGCGAGCGCTCATGGCATGGCAACACGCTCGGCGCGCTCTCGGTGTCGGGCTTTCTTGAACGGAAGCGCGCCTTCGAGGGCTCGCTGCTCGACGTATCGCGGCTGTCGCCAGCCAATGCCTACCGCCCCGTTCCTGGTGCCAATGCTGAAACCGTGGGCGAGGCCTGCGCGCGGGAACTCGACGACGAGATTCTGCGCATGGGGCCAGAGAATATCTGCGCTTTCATCTTCGAACCCGTCGTCGGTGCCGCTGGCGGCTGCGTGCCGGCGCCCAGGGGCTATGCGAAACGCGTGCGCGAGATTTGCGATAAGTATGACGTGCTGCTGATATCCGACGAGGTGATGTGCGGGGCGGGCCGTACCGGAACCTGGCGGGCGCTCGAACAGGACGGCATCGAGCCCGACATCATGGCGGTGGCCAAGGGCCTCGCCGCTGGCTACCTGCCGCTCGGCGCCGCCATCTATTCGGCCAAAGTCGCCGATGCCATTCACGGCGCCCATGGAGCACCCATGACCGGGCATACGTTCACTGGCCACACCGCCTGCTGCGCGGCGGGTGCCGCCGTCCAGAGAATCGTGACGCGCGACAGGCTGGTCGAGCGCGTCGCCGCCATGGCCCCAAAGCTCACCGCCATGTTGAAGGACGCGCTGGGCGATATCGAGGCGGTGGGCGACATCCGCGGCCGCGGCTTCTTCCAGGCGGTGGAACTGGTGAAGGATCGTGAGTCCAAGGTGCCTTTCAACGGCGAGCGCAAACTCTTCATGAAAATCCGCCAGCAGGCTTTTGCCAATGGCCTCATCTGTTTCCCCGTCGGCGGCAATGCCGATGGCGTCAACGGTGACGTGGTCATTATCGCCCCGCCCTACAACGTGAGCGATGCCGAACTGACCGAGGTCGTCGACAAGACTTCGTCCTCGATCCGGCAGGTGCTGAAAGCCGAAGGACTGGCTTAGCCAAAGTTTTTGCCGCAGACTGGGCCTCGCCCGGACCGCAGGAGGCGCCCGTGACGGATAGCAATTCCCATTCGACCTCGAACCTCGGTGAGTTGGACCGGCTGGCCTTCCAGCACTGCATCTTTCCCTTGGCCGATATGGCGCAAGTGCGTAGCCATGGCCCCAACATCTATGTCAAGGGCGAGGGCGTCACCCTCACCGACCAGCACGGCAAGACCTACCTCGACATGATGAGCTCGCACACCAGGGCCAATTCACTGGGTTATGGCAACGCCGAGATCGCCCGCGCTGTTTATGATCAATTGCTGAAGCTGCACTATGTCGGCACCGTCGACAATTTCGTGGAGCCTACCGTGCGGCTGGCGGCGAAGCTGGCGGCCATGGCGCCGGGCACGCTCGATCATGTGATGTTCGTGAGTGGCGGGTCGGAAGCCGTCGAAAGCGCCATCAAGCTTGCCAAGCAATATCACATCCACACCGGCCGGAAGCCCCGCGCCCACAAGATCGTCTCGCGCTGGAACGCCTATCATGGCGCCACCATGGGGGCGCTCTCGGTCACCGACTGGCTGGGCACCCGCCACATCTCGGAACCGGGTGTTCCGGGCACCAGCTTCATTCCCGGCCCCACCTGCTACCGCAATCCGCTTGGGCTGAACGATGCGGACTATGGCGCCCATTGCGCCGATTTTCTCGAACAGCAAATCCTGCGCGAGGGGCCGGAATACGTGGCGGCCTTCATCGCCGAACCGGTGATGCAGGCCCATGGTGTGCAGATTCCGCCGCCGGACTATTTCCCGCGGGTGCGCGACATCTGCACCAAATACGGCGTGCTGCTGATCGTCGACGAAGTGATCACCGGGTTCGGGCGCACCGGCGCCTGGTTCGCCAGCCACCATTTCGGCATCGAACCCGACATCATGACCGTGGCCAAGGCCATGACGGGCGGCTATTTCCCCATGGGTGCGGCGATCGCCAGGCGCGAGATCGTCGAGGCCATGCCCATGTTCCGCCACGTGCACACCTTTTCCGGCCATGGCGGCGGCGCCGCGGCCGCTCTCGCCGCCATCGCCATCTGCGAACGCGACGGCTTGATCGGCAAGGCCCGCGACAACGGCCATTATTTCCTGACGCGGCTCCGCTCGCTTCTGGCGGACTCTCCCATCGTTGGTGACGTGCGCGGGCTTGGCATGTGGCTGGCGGTGGAGTTCAGCGCCGACAAGCAGAAGAAGACACCATTCACGGACACCACCGTGAAAGACGTTGTCCGGAGGATGAAGGATCTGGGGGTGATCGCCAGCGCCATCGGCAATTCCCTGGAAATGGCGCCGCCCCTGATCACCGCCAAGGCGGACCTGGATCGCGCGGCGGAGGTGACGGCCCAAGCCGTGCGCGATGTGGCGGCGAGGATGTGAGGGCCGTCAGGCGCTCCGCAAGCGCGAGTCCGACAGCAGGCCCGCCGCATCGACGATGGGGTAGCCCGCCGAAACGATATGCGAGTTGATGCGGTGCAGGTCGCGGATCATGTCGACATAGAGAGCGCTCCGCCGCAGGGCTGCTCCGGCGCCGCGGGCGCCATTGCGGAAGTGCTGGTCGAGCACCTTGTTTTCCAGCGCCCGGAAGGCATCCTTCTGGGCGATGAGCCGCTTGGCGCCCTCGATGTCGCCCGATGACAGCACGCCCGTCGCCAGCCTTAAGTTATCGTGGATGATCAGGCAGAGATCGTCGAGGGAAGCCTGCTCGTCGACATTGAAGGTGATGCTTTCCTTGGCCTTCGCCTTGATGCGGTCGGCGAGGTTGAGCTGGATCACGTCGCCCGCGTGTTCGAGATTGCTGATGTAGAGTGTAAGTTCGAGGGCGCGGCGCGATTCTTCCGGTGTCAGTTCCTGTTGTGCCAGTTCGGACAGATAGGACTGCAGCGCCGTCTGATAGGCATTGAGACGCTCGTCGAGGCCTTTCAGCAGCTTCAATGTTTCAAGGCTGGCGCTGCGCAGCGCCATCAGCGCCGTGTCGAACATGCGGTCCAGGAGTTCGGTCATGCGCACGGTTTCGAGCAGCGCGTTGGACAGCGCCACCGAGGGCGTGACCAGGGCGCCCAGATCGAGATAGCGCGGACTGGCGAGCCTGTCCTCCTCATGCTTTTCATCGGGCAGCAGCCGCTTCATCAGGCGTTCCATGAGCCCCGTGAAGGGCAGGAAGACCAGCCCGGTGGCGATATTGAACAGCGCATGGAAGCTCACCGCCGCTTCGACGGGCCGCATCGGCAGCATCTCGACATAGGGCGTGATGCGGCTGACGAAGCCCAGACAGGCAATGGCCGCAACACCCCGGCAGATGAGGTTGGCCAATGGCAAACGGCGGGCTTCAGCCGGTAGCGCCAAGGTGGAAGTGACGGCGGGCAGCCCGCCGCCGAAATTTATACCGAGAATGAAGGAGAGCGCGCCCGCCGCCTCGAGGCTGCCATTGGCCAGGAAAGAGGCGATGAGCAGGATCACCGCCAGGGTTGAATGGAACATCCAGGCAAGAACGGCACCGATCAGGAAGGCCAGCAGCGCCTCCTGGCCGACCGCCTGCAACAGATCATGAAACAGGGTCGCGGTGCTTAAAGGTGCCGAGGCTTGCTTGATAAGCTGCAGTGACAGCAGCATCAGCCCGAGGCCAATCAGGATGCGCCCCACGTTATGCGGCCTGAATTCCAGCGACACCGAAAAGATCACATAGCCCACGAAAAGCAGGATGGGCGAGGCCCACAACGCGAAACTCGAGCCCGATGCGAAGACCGACGACACCAGTGCCGAGCCGACATCGGCGCCGAGCAGCACGGCGAGGCCCAGCGTCGTGCCGATGGCGCCCGATGCGGCGATCCCGGCGACGATCAGCGTCATGGCCGTGCCGCTGCCCAGGATGGCGGTGGCGATACCGCCCGCCACGAAGGCCGAGAAGCGGCTGCTTAAGCGGTGCTCGATGAAATTGCGGATGCGGTCGCCCCAGGCGCGCATCACCCCGGTGCGCACCATGCGCACACCCCATAGCAGGAGGGCGACACCTCCCAGCAGATTGACGATGACGGCGGTGCTCTCGTTCAAAGGATCCTCAAGGTTGCCATGGCAGCGACCAGGTTTTCACATTGGTGAAGAACTTCATGGCCTCCATGACGCCTTCCTTGATGCCATTGCCCGAATCCTTGATGCCGCCGAAGGGCGACATTTCGATGCGGTATCCCGGCACTTCCCAGATATTCACCGTACCCACATCGAGCCCCTCGATAAAGCGGGTGATGCGCGAAAGGTTATTGGTGCAGACGCCCGACGACAACCCGAACGGCGTCGAGTTGGAGATGCGGATAACCTCCGCGTCGTCGTTCGGTACACGGACGATGGGGATCACCGGGCCGAAGGTCTCCTCGAACACCAGTTCGGACTGGTGCGGCACGAAGTCGACAGTGATCGGCGGCAGCACGGCGCCCTTGCGGCCCGGATCGTAGAGCACTTTCGCCCCCTGCTCGGCGGCCTTGTAGACGCGGGCCTCGAAAATCTTGGCTGCTTCCTCATGCACCACAGTGCCGAGGTCGGTGGCCGGGTCCATGGGATCGCCGAATTTGATCATCCTGGCCTTGGCGAGAACCAGCTCCACGAACCTGTCGGCGACGCGCTCCTGCACCAGGATGCGCTTCACCGCCGTGCAGCGCTGGCCGGAATTGCGCGTGGCGCCGGCCACGGCGAGTCCGGCTGCCTTGTCGAGATCGTCACCCGGCAGGTCGTCGAGGACGATCAGCGGATCGTTGCCGCCAAGCTCTAGCGCCGCGCGCTTGTAGCCGGCCTTCGCCGCAATGATCTTTCCGACCCGGACGCCACCGGTGAAGGTGATGACATCGATATTTTCGTTGGTCACCATCTCGCCGCCGATATCGGAGGGCCAGCCGGTGACCACCTGGAACATCTCCGGCGGCAGGCCCGCTTCATAAAGAATGTCGGCGAGCGCGATGGCGGTCAATGGCGTCAGTTCGGTCGGCTTCGCCACCACGCAGTTGTTAGTGGCAATGGCCGGCGCCACCTTGTGCGACACCATGTTGAGCGGATGGTTGAACGGCGTGATGGCCGAGATGACGCCCACCGGTTCGCGCTTGGTGAAAATCTTGCGTTGCTTTCCCTGGGGCGTCAGATCGCAGGAGAAGATTTGCCCGTCATCGAGAATGCAAAGCTGCCCCGCCAGCGAATAGACATCAGTGGCGCGGCCCACTTCATAGAGCGAATCCTTCTTGGAGATGCCCAGTTCCAGCGTGACGAGATCAGACAGGGATTCCCTCCGTTCACGGATCAATTCCGCCGCGCGGAACAGGATCTGCTGGCGCTCGTAGCGCGTCAGCTTGGGCTTATAGGCGGCGGCGATGGCGAAGGCCCGTGCCGCGTGCTCGGCGCGGCCGGCGGGCACCGTGCCGATCACTTCGTTCGTGTACGGATAATAAACCGGCACCACGCCATCGGCATCGACCCTGCGGCCGCCGATGCGCATTGATTCCTTGATGATCGGTTGGGTGCTCATGCGCTCCCCCAAGTTCCGTCATGCCAGCGACGGCTGGCATCCCGCTTTCTTGCAACGGAGATAGCGGGACCCCAGCTTTCGCTGGGGTGACGGGAAAAAGTAAGTGCTTGCATCCTACGACTCCACGGTATGATTACACGCCAGCGCAAAGGCGTCGAAATTGCGCAACTGCGGCGGCAAGTCCTTGAACTTACGGTTGGAGATCACCGGGATTTCCTGTTCGGTCAGCCCCCCATGCGAGCGCAGCGGTTCTGTCAGCCCCGAGAGATCGTGGAGCCCACGCGACGTGCCGATGACCTTTGTTGCATTGGTCCCGCCCGATACCACGATAATGTCGCCCATGCGGTCTTCGGGGAGTTCGAATCGGGCACAGCCTCCGGCCTTCGAGTGGACGCTGTCGATGCCGTTCTGGGCGGCGATTTCGGCGATGACGTCGCTCACGCCGGGCCCATGGACATAGACCGTGGCGAAGGATCCAAGGGCGCCGTGATGCGCCACATATGGGTCGGTGATCGGCAGGATGACCCTGGTCTTGCCTTCGCCGAACTTGGCATCGAGCCCGTCCTGCAGATAGATGACATCGGGCTCGCCATTGGCGAGATGCTTGTCCTTCATGCCGTGATCGGCGGTGATGACGACTGTGGCGCCGGCCTGGTCGAGTTCGCCCAAATACTTATCCATCATCGCATAGAAAGCGTTGGCCCCTTCCGAACCCGGCGCATATTTATGCTGCACAAAGTCGGTGGTCGACAGATACATGAGGTCGGGCCGCATCGAGGTCAGTAGCTTGACGCCCGCCGCGAAAACGAATTCCGAGAGTTCCGCCGAATAGACCTCCGGCACGGCCATGCCCACCAAGTCGCAGACATTCTCGATGCCGTTGTCTTCGAGATTGGCCTTGTCCGCCTTCTCGGACGAGAAGGCGATGGCGCTGCCGTCGAAGCTCAGACCCTTGCCGAGCAGCAGGCGCAGCTTGTCCTTGGCGGTGACCACGGCAACCTTGGCGCCGGCCTTTTGAAAGGCCTCGAAGATGGTCGGCGCGCGCAGCCACTTGGGATCGTTCATCATCGTCTCCTGGCCGGTTGCCGGATCGATGAGATAGTTGCCGCTGATGCCGTGGACATTGGGCGGACGCCCGGTGGCGATGGACAGATTGTTCGGGTTGGTGAAACTCGGGATCACCGATGTCCCGCGCAAATTCTCGCCCTTGGCGATGATCTTCTGGAGATTGGGCATCAGCCCTTCGCGCATCGCCACTTCCATGTAGTCTGGCTCGCTGCCGTCGCAGCAGATGACGGTAACGGGCGCCTTCGGCCATTTGTAGGTGCGGTTGTTGACCGTGACCGGCTCGCGGCCCTCGCCGAGCGGTCCGAAGCCGCTGACCTGCATCTCCGCCATGACATCGCGGATGGCGCCGAGCACGCCTGTCATCACCTTCTCGTCCACCTTGCCGATGGTGCCGATGCGGAACGACGGCCGCTTGGTGAGCTTGCCGGGATAGATGGCGAAGCCGCGGAACCGCAGCGCCTCATAGAAATGCTCGAAGTTGAATCTGGGGTCGCGTGGGCAGAGGAAGGTCTGGATGATCGGCCCCGCCTCATTGTCATTCAGCAGCGTCGCGAAACCCATCTCGCGCATGCCTTTGACAAGCACTTGCGCATTGCGGGCATAGCGCTGCCCGCGCGCCGCGACACCGCCTTCCCTCGCATGCTCGATCATCGCCTGATGAAAAGCCACCAGTGCATGGGTCGGCGGCGTGAAGCGGAACTGGCCATTGGCCTCAAGCCCCTTCCACTGCTCATGGAGATCGAGCACGACGGAATGGCACTTGCCCTTGGAGGCCACCAGCATGTCGCGCTTGACCAGCACATAGGAGAAGCCCGGCACGCCCTCGATGCACTTGTTCGACGACGACACCATCACGTCCATGCCGTCCAACATATCGAGCGGCAGGGCGCCGAAGGATGACATGGCATCGACCATGAACGTGCGTCCGCGCGCCTTCACCACTTTCGCAATGTCACCGATCGGGTTGACGATGCCCGACGTCGTCTCGCAATGGATGATCCACACATGACTGATGGCCGGGTCGGCGTCGATCTGGCCCAAGACATCCGCGGCGGAAGGTGCCGCACTGTCGCCCTTGTCGATTTTCACCACCGGGCGGCCGATCCTCTTGAGGATCGACACGGCCCTGTCGCCATAGGCGCCATTGGCGACCACCAGCGTCTTCGCGTCCGCGGCCGGACAAAAACAGCCCAGCGCCGCCTCGATAGCGAAAGTGCCGGAGCCCTGCATGATGACGCATTCAAAGGTCTCGTCGCAGCCCGCCAGCCCCAGAAGCCCGCGCCGGATATCCGCCACGACTTTGCGGAACTCGGCATCGCGCGAGCCCCAGTCGGCCAGCATGGCGGCCTTGACGCTGCGCGATGTGGTCAAAGGTCCGGGGGTCAGCAGGTAGGGCATGTCCTCCTGGCCTTCGGGTCCGGTATAGGTGCGCGTGGCGCGGTCCATGGCAAAACTCCAGTATTCGCGGTGGAAATTGAACCCTTGACCCCTGTCAGTCAAATCGTATGTCCCGATGGTCCGCGCCAGCGAACCTGGGGAGAATCCATGACCTCCAAGGCCGCTTGCTTGCCCGGGCCGGAACCCCGATAATCGCGATTCATTCCTCGAAGGAGCACAATCGCATGTTCGGCTACGGTCTCATCGGCCTGATCGTCATCATCGGCGGATACCTCGTCTATGCCTACAACGCCTTGGTCAGTAACAAGAACCTGGTGGCCGAGGGCTGGAGCGGCATCGACGTGCAATTGCGCCGCCGCGCCGATCTGATCCCCAACCTGATCGAGACGGTGAAGGGCTATGCCGCCCATGAGGACAAGCTGTTCCGCGACATTGCCGAACTCCGTGCCAAGAGCATATCGGGCGGCACGGTGGGCGAACAGTCGGCCGTCGGCCAGGCCATGAGTGCCGCGCTGGGAAAACTCTTCGCCGTGGCCGAGGCTTATCCCGAACTGAAAGCCGACGCCAATTTCCGCGACCTGCAGGACAAGCTGTCGGGCGTCGAGGACGAAATCCAGATGTCGCGGCGCTATTACAATGGCGCGGTCAGAAACCTCAACACCATGATCGAGAGCTTCCCGTCGAACCTCATCGCCTCCCAGTTCAAGTTTACCAAGGCCGAGTTCTTCGAGATCGGCGACGCGGCGGCGCGCGAGGTGCCGAAGGTCGATTTCAAGACATAGCGCAGCCCCCGATGCGCGCCCTTCTCGTTCTCCTCGGATTGCTGCTTGCGCATGTGCCGCCAGTCATGGCGGAGGAACGCATTGTCGATTTCGTCAGCGATGTCACCGTCAACCCGGATGCCACGCTTGATGTGCGCGAGACCATTATCCTTGTGGCGGAGGGAATCGAAATCCGCCGCGGCATCCTGCGCGATTTCCCCACCATCTATACGGATCGGCACGGTATCCGCGTCACGGCCGGATTCGAGGTTCTCGATGTCAAGCGCGATGGCCGGGACGAGACCTACGCCATCGAAGCGCTCGCCAACGGCAAGCGCATCCGCATCGGCAGCAAGGATAGGCTCATAGGGGATGGTCAACACACTTATGAAATCACTTACCGCACCAAGCGGCAGCTTGGCTTCTTCCCGGACTTTGACGAACTCTATTGGAACGCTACCGGCAACGGCTGGACCTTCGCCATCGACAAGGCATCCGCGATCATCCGCCTGCCGCCTGGCACCCGTATCCAGCAAAGTGCCGCCTATACCGGATATCAGGGCGAGAGCGGCGGGGACTTCAACATCGTCAGCGCACAGAATAACCAGTTCCGGGCGGAGACCACGCGGCGCCTGGCCCCCAGCGAGGGTTTCACGGTGGCCGTCGCCTGGCAGAAGGGCATCGTCATGCCGCCCGGTGATGGCGAGAAGTGGAGCTGGTGGGTTTCGGACAATGCCGGCCTGATGGCGCTGGCCTTAAGCCTTCTGGCCTCGGGCCTTTACTATCTCCATGCCTGGAACCGCGTGGGGCGCGATCCGCCCAAGGGGACCATTGTGCCGCTGTTCAAGCCGCCCGAGGGCCTGGGACCCGCTGGCGCGCGCTTCGTTACCAAACAGGGCCTCGATGATCGCGGTTTTGCCGCCGCCATGGTGAGCTTGGCGGTGAAGGGGCAACTCAAGATCGCTGATGACGATGGCGCGTTTTCGGTGACCAGGCTCAATGCGGCGCAAAAGGCGGAACAGTCCCTGACCAAATCCGAAAGCGCGCTGCTCGGCGCCCTGCCATCGGGCACGACCGTGCTGCGGCAATCCAATCACCAGACAGTGCGTGCCGCCCGCGCCGCACTCGCCAACGCGCTCAAGTCCGAATACGAAGGCACGGTCTTCATGCGCAATCTCGGCTGGTTTTGGGCAGGCGCCGCCATCTCGATTCTGGGCCTCGGTGCCGCCGCTCTGTTGCTGCCCGCCGGGGACGGCTTGACCGGACTTTTCGCCGTGGGCTGGGCGGGCATCTGGTGGGGCGTGATCCTCACCGTCGCCTGGACCGCCATCCGGGGCGCCTGGAGCGGCCGCGGCATCTTGCGCAAGGCGGGTGCGCTGGCGAGACTGCTGTTCCTCATTCCCTTCGCGGTGGGCGGCATCACCGCGCCCGCCATGATCCTGTCTGGCGCTGGATCGCCAGCCCTCTACATGCTCGTGGCTTCGGCGGTGCTGATGGGTCTCATGAACGTGGCCTTCTTCCACCTGCTGAAAGCGCCGACCGAGCCCGGCCGCAAATTGCTCGACCAGATCGAGGGCTTCCGCATGTATCTTGCAACCGCCGAGGAAGACCGCCTCAACGTGCTGCATCCGCCGGAGAAAACGCCGGAGCTTTTCGAACGCTACCTGCCCCACGCGCTGGCGCTTGATTGCGAGAATGAATGGAACGCCAAGTTCGCCGCCGTGCTCGCTGCCGCGGCAGTGGCCGGGGCAACGGCACCGGTCTGGTATTCCGGCAGCCATTGGGACTCAGGGCGAACCGGGGGATTCACCGACAGCCTGGGGTCGAGCCTGTCATCGAGTGTTGCGTCCGCCTCAACCGCGCCGGGCAGCAGCTCCGGCTCCAGCGGCGGCGGCTCATCGGGCGGCGGCGGCGGTGGCGGCGGCGGATCGGGGTGGTGATGCCCTTCTCCCAAAGGGAGAGGAATATCATGCCCCCTCCAATTCCTCGCGCTTCATTTCAAGCTCGAGCCATTGCTCTTCCGCGCGTGTCAAATCCTCGCGCGCTTTCGCCAGTTGCGTGATGGTTTTGTCGAAGGCCTTGATATCGCGCGTGAACAGCGACGGGTCGGCCAGCTTCGATTCAAGTAGCGCGAATTCATTGTGCAGATTGTCGAGCACGGCGGGGAGCGTTTCCAGCGCATGCTTCTCCTTGAAGGACAGTTTGCGCCGTGACTGCGGCGCCACCAGCCGCGGCGAAACCGGAGTTGCCTTCTCCACCTCAACCTTCACGGCACGCGCCTCGACGCCCACACCGCGCTGCGCCACCATGTCGGAATAGCCCCCCGCATATTCGGTCCACTTGCCATTGCCCTCGGCCATCAGGATGGTAGTGGCAACCCGGTCGAGAAAGTCGCGGTCGTGGCTGACCAGCAGGATGGTGCCCTGGTAATCGGCGAGCATCTCCTGGAGCATGTCGAGGGTTTCGAGATCGAGGTCGTTGGTCGGTTCGTCGAGGACAAGCAGGTTCGACGGCTTGGCCAGTTCGCGCGCCAGAATGAGCCGCCCGCGCTCGCCGCCCGACAGCACCGATACGGGTGTCCGCGCCTTGTCCGGCGGGAACAGGAAATCCTTCATGTAACTGACCACATGCCTGGTCTCGCCATTCACCGTGACGCTCGATCCGCGTCCGTCGGTGATGACCTCGGCCAGCGTGGCATCGGGATCGAGACTCTGGCGGCTCTGGTCGAGCTTGACGATGTCAAGGTTGGTGCCGCGCCGGACGATCCCCGAATCCGGCTCG
>JANPCA010000608.1:0-5664 GCA_031430715.1 Hyphomicrobiales bacterium
CGGGCAAGGACTTCGCCATGTTGATGAAGGAAATGCTGCCGGGGTGAGGGACGCCGTCTCTTTCTCTCCTGCGAGTCGAGACAAGTTCCGTCACTTCCACGAGCAACTGCGCTGTTCGGTATCTTCCCACCCGGAATAATGGGCACGGCACCTCAGAATGCCATAGGGTGTGGAAGCGCTCGACGCTCCATGTGGGATCGACCTTTCCCCCCAGATTTGGAACGAATATGTGCGCGCGTTGGGCCGATTGCCCTTTGCGGCTTGCTTGTTCTTCTTGCCGGCGGCCGGTGCAGCCGTCACCTTTTTCTGGGCTTTATTCTGCTTAGGCTTGGCTACTTCCGCAGCCCGCTTGTTGGCAACCGCGGGAGCCGCGCGCTTCGCAATCTGGCCAACGTTGTCCTTGCTTTTCCGTGGCTCGCTGTCCGATGCCTTGTCTTCGTCCGAAGTTTCGATCGGTTGCAGCACCGCGCCACTTGAGAGCGAATCCAATTGGGTGCTCTTGCCCGATCCCTTGCCTGTCGGTTGAGCCTCGTTTTCATTCGAGCTGTTGCGATCACTATCCGATATCTGGATTTTTCCATCGCCTTCGGCCACGAAGTAAAATGAACTTTTCAGCGAAGACTGGTCCCAGGGCAATTGCTTGCCCTTGGTGCTGGCGAAGACGTCGCGGCGGACGTCGACCATCATGTCGGCGATGCTCAGACCCGGACGTTCCATATGGGTCAGGAGCGCCTTGGTGAAGGCGCTGTTGCGGCCCTTGCCGTCGCCCGCCACCTGGCGTGGTTCGGTGGCGAAGGCCACGAAAATGTCGCGGCCTCCCTCAATTTTGGCCAGGCCCTCGCCATCCGTTTCCAGTTTGATGCCCTTGGGCAACGGGCTGTTGCGGCAGGCATCGAGCAGCACGATGAGCTGTTGTCCCGAGGCATTCAATCTGGCGATAACGTCATTCGCATCAATGGTTTCATCAGCAATCCTCGCGCGGTCTCTCAACACTGCGTCGACCGGGACGAGGCGGTTGGCGCCCGACACCTCGAAGCCGTGGCCGGCATAGTAGAAGACGACGGAGCCAGCGTCCTTGGCCCGGTCCAAGGCTTTGCCCAGCAACTTGCCGAACTGCTGGCGGTCGGCGTCGATGCCGAGGATGACGTCAAATCCGAGATCCTCGAGCTTCGCCGCCATGTCGGCGGCATCACGGGCCGGATTCTTGAGACTCTGAATGTTGGCATATCCGCCATTGCCGATGACCAGGGCCACGCGAGCTGCCGCCTGGGCCGGGGCGATCGCCATGATGCTCAGTACAAAGATGATCGCGGCCCAGATGACGGACGGGGCCGCCGGATAACGCAACCTATTCCTTCTCCGCCAGATTGGCGGTGGCGCCAGCGGCCTTGTCCGCGGGTGACGGATGGGGGCCTTTTCCGCCACGAGCAAAGAACCCCATCCGTCACGCGCCGAAGACGGCGCGCGCCACCTTCCCCACCCTTCGGGTGGAGAAGGAAAGAATGGACGATGCCGCTGGTCCATCATCGAAAGTCCGCCTTGCTTTCGTCACTTCACGGCATAGACAAATTCGCCCTCATCCACGCCGACGCTCGCTTCAGCGAAGTCCTCGTGCGCGATGGACTTGTTGAGTATATGCCGCGACAGGGCGGGGAGCAAGGTGTTGGTGACGATGTTGTCGACCATGTGGCCGCCGGAGTCGGGGTCGTTGCACATCGAGACGATCTTGTTCACGACGGCATCATCATAAACAAACTCCGCGCCGTGGTTTTCACGGATGCGCGACGAGATGCGGTTCAGTTGCAGGCGCACGATGCCGGCCAGCATGTCGCCCGACAGCGGGTAATAGGGAATGGTGACGATGCGGCCCAGCAATGCCGGCGGGAAGACCCGCAGCAGTTGCGGCTTCAAATCGGTGGCCAGTTGTTCCGCGTCGGGGCGTATCCCGCCGCGGGCCGAAGCCTCCATGATTTTTTCGGTGCCGGCGTTGGTGGTGAGGATGATGAGCGTGTTCTTGAAGTCGATACGCCTACCGGTGCCGTCTTCCATCTGGCCCTTGTCGAAGACTTGGAAGAAGATTTCGTGGACGTCCGGATGGGCCTTCTCCACCTCGTCGAGCAGCACGACGCTATAGGGTTTGCGGCGCACGGCTTCAGTGAGCCTGCCGCCCTCGCCATAGCCCACATATCCGGGAGGCGCGCCTTTGAGTGTCGAGACCGTATGGGCCTCCTGGAACTCGCTCATGTTGATGGTGATCATGTTCTGCTCGCCGCCATAGAGGGCCTCGGCCAGCGCCAGGGCGGTCTCGGTCTTGCCGACGCCTGACGGCCCGGCCAGCATGAACACGCCGATCGGCTTGTTGGGATTGTCGAGCTTGGCCCGGTTGGTCTCGATGCGCTTGGCGATCATGCGCAACCCGTGGTCCTGGCCGACGACGCGTTTGCCTAAGATTTCGCCCAGCGACAGGATGGTCTGGACCTCGTCCTTCACCATGCGGCCCACCGGAATGCCGGTCCAGTCGGAGACGACGGAGGCGATGGCCTGTTCGTCGACGAAGGGATACATCATGCGGCTGTCGGGCGGCACGTTTTCAAGGGCCGCCACTGCCTCTTTCAACTGGACACGGGCCTCGTCGGCCTCCGCTCCACCCTTGGTAACCTGATCGCGCAGCGCCTTGATGCCGTCGATCATGAGCTTTTCAGACGCCCACTCGGCTTCAAGTCTCTCCAGCTTCACCTTGGCCTCGGCGATGGTGGTCTTGACCTCCTCGATGCGCTCCTCGTCCGCCGCCCCGATGTCGCGTTCGCGTTCGAGCGCCGTCAGCTCCTTTTCGCGGGCGCTGATCTTCACGCGGGTGTCTTCCACCGCCGCGGGGGTCGAGGTCTGGGAGATGGCCACGCGGGCGCAGGCGGTGTCGAGAAGGCTCACCGACTTGTCGGGCAGTTGGCGGGACGGAATATAGCGCGATGAGAGTTTCACCGCCGCGACCACGGCGGGATCGGAAATATAGACGCCGTGGTGTTTTTCCATGGGGACCAGAAGGCCGCGCATCATGTCGCAGCAGCGCTCGATATCGGGCTCGCCAATCTGGATCGGCTGGAACCGGCGGGTGAGTGCTGGATCCTTTTCGAAATATTGCCGGTACTCGGCCCAGGTGGTGGCGGCGATGGTTTTCAACGTGCCGCGGGCAAGTGCGGGCTTCAGCATGTTGGCGGCATCGCCGGTGCCCGCGGCACCGCCAGCGCCAATCAGCGTGTGGGCTTCATCGATGAACAGGATAATGGGCGTCGGCGAGGCCTGAACCTCGTCGATCACCGAGCGCAGGCGCTGCTCGAACTCGCCCTTCATGGAGGCGCCGGCCTGGAGGAGACCGATATCGAGGACGCAGAGCCTATTGCCCCTGAGCTGCGGCGGCACGTCGCCCGAGGCGATGCGCTGGGCGAAGCCGTCGACGACGGCGGTCTTGCCCACACCCGCCTCGCCGGTGAGGATCGGGTTGTTCTGGCGGCGGCGCATCAGCACATCGATGATCTGGCGGATTTCATCGTCGCGGCCGACAATCGGGTCCATTTCGCCGCTCGCCGCCTTGGCGGTCAGGTCGACCGAGAAGCGGTCAAGCGCCGTGGTGCCCTTGGCGCCCTGGGCTGCCTCCCCCGGTGTCCCTGCGGCGCGGAGGCCTGAGCCATCCATGGGGCGCAGATTGTCTTCATCCGATCCCCGCCAGATTTTCCCATGCTCGTTGGTGAGCTGGTCGGCATCGATGCGGCCAAACTCCTTGGAGAAACCAGTGAGCACCCGTTGCAGCCGGATATCCTTGAGACACGCCGCGAGTATATGCCCCGAACGAATCTGGGTTTCGCCAAACAGCAGGGTCGCGTAATGCCAGCCGCGGTCGAGGGCATCGACAATGTTTTCGGAGATGCCCGGCATCTCGGTCTTGTTCAAGGCGAAGCCGTTCACCACGGCGGTCAGGTCGAGCAGGATGCGGGCCCGGTCGAGTTTGAAATGGTCCGAGGTCAGCACCATGTCGGTGCGGTCCATCTGCATCAGCTTCAGCAGCCAATGGGCCAGTTCCAGGTTGCGGTTGCCCGCCCCCTTGGCCTGGCGCAAGGCCTGCATGAAGGCGTCGTAGCCGATGCGGTTCAGCTTTCCGGTCACTGCCTCGAGACTAATGTCGGCCATGGTCAGTGCTCTCCTCTGGAAATGTTGCGGTTCCGCCGCATCTCGGCGGCGCGCTCGGCGGGGTGGAAGACGCAGTCGCCGCGCAATGCCGATGGCTCTTTGGTCTGATCGTCCGTCATCCAGGTTGTCCATCCCAAGCGCCCGAAGCTGCCAAGCGTTGCCGGTTTGGTTTCGGCCGCCGGCAACAGCAATTGCACTTCATATTCGAGAAGATCACCAAGATAGCTGTAAAGCAAGTCCACCAGATGCTCGAAATGGCACCCGCTGGGCAGGAATTCCTCGAACTGCGGGAGACCCCTGGTTTCGATGCGGATGCGGAACTTGTCCTGGACGCTGTAGACGGCGGAGCCTGCGATGGTGTCACGGCCCAGAGAGGCGTTGAGCCCGCCGAGCGAGGTCTGGTCGCCGCGCTCAAGTTTCAGCCAGGTGCCGATCAACGGCTGGATTTCGGGGTTCACCTTGAAGACATAGGCGAGCATGCCCTCGATGCGCGCCGTGCTCTTGACGGCTGGCCCCAGGAGTCCGGCCAGCGCCAGTTTTTCCATGTCGGGGGCGCTGTCGCGGTGGCGGAAGGGCTCGGTGCCGATGCCGATGGCGGAGCCCACGTAATTGGCGAAGCGGTCGTCATCGGGACGGTCGTGCTGGCCCTGGGGGCGTGAATCCGACCAGGCGCGGAAGAACAGCTGGATGAAACGGTGGTTGATGATATCGAGAAAGCGCGGCAGGGCATCGTCGTGTTCGAAACGCTCGAACTGCATCGCCTCGAAAGTGGTCTGCAAGGGGAGCGCTCCCTGCGGCCCCAGCAGCCCGAGGAAACGGCTGTAGACCGTCACCTTGCCGTTCTCGACACTCACCCGGCTGACATTGGAGGCCGGGAAATCGGCATAGGGTTCCTGGCCCAGTTTGAGGATTTCCTCGCGCAGTGCGGCGCTTTCGCCAAGCCGCGGCTGGCCGGGGCTCTCGCGCTCGAAGCGGCGCAGCAGATCGAACAGATCGAAGCGCCAGGGTTCCGCCTGGAGGTCTTCGAGCCCGGTCACAGGGTCACCCTTGTGCCGACGCGCGGCGGCCAGCGCATGACTTCGCCGCGTTCCGTGGAGCGCACCACGGTCTGCACGAAATTATTGACCGGCGCATATTCGGCCAGGAAGCGGTCGAGCACCGCGCCATAGAGGAACAGGCCGCTGCCTTCGAAGGCCTTCTCGTCGAAGGTGATCGTGACTTCGAGGCCACGCACCGTGGCCGAGCCATTGGGCTGGCGCACCCGGCGGATCGCCGGCTCGCTGTCGACCTTGACGATGCCGCGGATGCGCCGCTCGGTGGCGGCGTCGCCGGTTTCGGCGAAGAGCATAAAAAGTTCGCGGATCGAGGCGGCGGAATTCTCCGTGCCACGCCCGGTCAGTCCTAAGTGATTGAGACTGAGCATGCTGATCAGCCGCCAGGCGGTGGACCGTGTGCCACTCTGGCCATGGCCGTCCTGCACCT
>JANPCA010000609.1:0-9311 GCA_031430715.1 Hyphomicrobiales bacterium
GTGCGGATGGTCGATGGCCCGGTGGTGAGCTTGATATCGGCCACGTCTCCCAGCGGCACCGATATGCCATTGGACCCGCTGACGCGCACATTGCGGGCGATCGATTGGGGGTCGCTGCGTAGATCGCGCGGCAGACGGAGATTGACGGCATAGCGTTCACGGCCTTCGACGGCGGTGGTGATGGCTTCAGCACCCAGCGCCATGGCGATGGTGTCCTGCACGTCCTGGACCATCATCCCGTAGCGGGCCAGCCGCTCTCGGTCGGGTGTGATCTCAAGATAGTAGCCGCCGATCACCCGTTCCGAAAAGGCGCTCGACGTTTCGGGCATGGTGCGCAGTGCCTTCTCGATCTCGCGGCCCAATCGCTCGATCTCGATGAGGTCAGGGCCAAACACCTTGATGCCAACCGGCGTGCGGATGCCGGTCGAAAGCATGTCGATTCGAGCCTTGATCGGCATTGTCCAGGCATTCGACACGCCCGGGAACTGCAGGGATTTGTCGAGTTCGCCTATCAACGTATCGACGGTCACGCCGGGCCGCCATTCGGCTTTGGGTTTGAGGTTGATCACCGTCTCGATCATCTCGGTGGGGGCCGGGTCGGTGGCGCTGTTGGCGCGGCCTGCTTTTCCGAAGACCGATTCCACCTCGGGGAAGGACTTGATGATCTTGTTCTGGGTTTGCAGCAGTTCGGCGGCCTTGGTCACCGACAGTCCTGGCAGCGTCGTCGGCATATAGAGCAGCGTGCCTTCATCAAGATTGGGCATGAACTCGGAGCCAAGCTGCATGGCGGGCCAATAGCTCGCAGCTAGAACCGCGACGGCCACGGCAATCGTAAAAATCTTTGCCTTCAGCACACCCTTGATCACCGGGCGATAGAGCCAGATCAACAGCCGGTTGATCGGGTTTCGGTGCTCGGCGATGATGCGGCCGCGGATGAACAGATACATGAGCGCCGGAACCAGCGTGATCGACAGCACCGCCGCCGCCGCCATGGCAAAGGACTTGGTATAGGCCAGCGGCTTGAACAAGCGGCCCTCCTGTGCCTCAAGCGCGAAGATCGGCAGGAACGACACGGTGATGACCAGGAGGCCGAAGAACAGGGCTGGCCCCACCTCCTTCGCCGCCGTCACGATGATCTCGATGCGTGGCGTATCCGGTTTCGCCCGCTCCATGTGCTTGTGGGCATTCTCGATCATGACGATGGCCGCGTCCACCATGGCACCAATCGCAATGGCGATGCCGCCGAGGCTCATGATGTTCGACGACAGCCCCAGCATGCGCATCAGAGCGAAGGCGATGAGTATGCCCACCGGCAGCATGAGGATAGCCACCAGCGCGCTTCTGACATGCAGCAGGAAGATCACGCAGACGGCGGCGACGATGAGACTCTCCTCAAGCAGCGCGCTTTTCAGAGTCTCAATGGCGCGGTGAATGAGATTGGAACGGTCATAGACCGTCTGCACTTCCGTGCCTGCCGGCAGGCTCGCCCGCACGTCCTCAAGCCGGGCCTTGACGTTGTCGATCACCGACAGGGCATTCTCACCATAGCGCTGGATGGCGATGCCGCCGACGGCTTCACCCTCGCCGTTGAGTTCGGTGATGCCGCGCCGCTCGTCAGGCGCGAACTCGACGCGAGCCACATCGCGCAGCAGCACCGGCGTCCCGCCAACGGCCTTGAGAACGATCATCTCGATGTCCTTGACATTGCGGAACAGTCCACGCCCGCGCACCGCATACTCGGTCTCCGAAATCTCGACGGTGCGGCCACCGGTATCCATGTTGCTGCCGCGGATGGCATTGCGCACATCGTTCAGCGGAATCCCAAAGCTCTGCAGCTGGCGCGGATCGACGATGACGCTGTATTGCTTGACGAAGCCGCCGACGCTGGCCACCTCGGCGACACCTTCGGCCTTAGCCAGCGCGTAGCGCAGCTGCCAGTCTTGCGTCGTCCGCAGTTCGCCCAGATCGCGGCCCTTGCCGGTCAGGGCATACTGATAGACCCAGCCGACACCCGTGGCGTCCGGCCCTAGTGAAGGCGTCACACCCTGGGGCAATTGCCGTGCTGCAGCGCTCAGGTATTCGAGCACCCGCGAGCGCGCCCAATAGGGATCGGTGCCATCCTCGAAGATGATGTAGATGAAGGACACACCGAAGAACGAGAAGCCGCGCACCACTTTTGATTTGGGTACGCTCAGCAGCGACGTGGTCAGTGGATAGGTGACCTGATCCTCGACCACCTGCGGCGCCTGTCCGGCAAATTCGGTGTAGACGATGACCTGCGTATCCGAGAGGTCGGGGATGGCGTCGAGCGGTGTCGTCTTCACCGCATAGGCACCGGCGAGCGTCAGAAACAATGTGCCGATGATCACCAGCACCATGTTGCGGGCCGACCATTCGATGATCCTGGCGATCATTGCGCCGCCCCATCTGGAGCCGTAAGCCCGGTCAGGGCCGCCTGGAGATTGCTCTCCGCGTCGATGAGGAAATTGGCCCGCGTGACGACCTGCTCGCCGTCGTTCAACCCTTCGAGAATTTCCACATAACCTACACCTCTGCGGCCAACGCGAACCTCCATCGGTTTGAAACGGCCTTCGCTCACCTGAACGATCGCCACTTGACGGTTGCCGCTGTCGATGATCGCTGAAGCCGGTATGGCAAGCACGCCCGCCGATTGCCCGGTATCGATCACCACGTCGGCATACATGCGATGCAACAGCTTATGCTCTGGATTGGGCAGTTCGATGCGGATTTGCGCGGTGCGGGTTTCGGCCTTCAACTCGGGGAGAATGAAGGCGACCTTTCCACGGAATATCTCACCCGGATAGGAACGCAGGGTGACTTCTGCGGGGTCGCCGATTGTGATTCGGCCAACGTCCACCTCCGACACATCGGCGATGACCCAGACGGTCGAAACATCGGCCAGCCGGTAGAGTTCTTCGCCCGGCATGGTGCGGGCACCGGCAACGACAGACTTGCTCATCAGCACGCCGTCAACCGGCGAGGGCCAATCCATGGAAAACGGGATGTCGCCCTTCGCCGGGATGGCGGCAATGAATTCTTCCGGAATGCCGAGATTGCGCAGCTTGCGCGACCCAGCTTGTTTTTGGCCGCCCTGCGCTGCGAGCCGGTATTCGACCAGCGCCTGAACGATCTGCGGGCTGTAGAAGCGGAACAGCGGCTCTCCGGCCTTCACATGCTGGCCCGTCGCCCCGGCATAGACTTTCTCGATGAACCCTTCGGCGCGCAATGTGATCGAGCGTTCGCGCCGCTCATCGAGCTGGATCGAGCCCGGTGCATGGATCGGCTCGGACAGCACGCGCTTTGCGACGGGCTCGGTTCGCACTCCGGCGCGCTGCACCTTCTCAACGCTCACCTTGACGATGGACGGATCGCTGGTGCCTTCATCCTCATAGACGGCGATGTAATCCATCTGCATCGAGTCTTTCTTCGGGACGAGCGACGTATCCGGAAGGCCCATGGGATTGCGGTAGTAGAGAATCTTCCGCTCGCCGGATGGCGCGGCGGCCACGGCGGCGGGCATTTTGGCGCTGAATTGGGATGCCAGCGCCTCCCACTGGGGACGGAAGGTTGTGGCGGACAGGAACCCTGCCGCGCCACCAAGAGCGATCAACAGCAACGTCAACAGCAATCGTGCAAGAACACGCATGGAGAATACCTCAAAAATGCAAGGAGACGGGCCGCGCGGCGCGCAACCCGGACGTCATGCTTCAGGAGGTCAGATGCGTGGGGGTCTTCGCAGCGGCGGTGGCGCGAAGGGTGACAGGGCCAGAGCCAGCGAAGAAGGGGCAACCTCGATGGTGAGCGAGATTTCCTCGATACCGGATTGATGTTCAAATCCAGTTGCGCCGCCACACTTGGAGAAGCAAATCGCAGCGTCAGGACAAGTCCGCGTGGATTTTGACATGTCGCAACATGTCGATTTCTTCGGACAAGATTCGCTGCCCATAACCATCGTTTGCGATGTCAAAGACAATACATTGGCCTGGACAGGCGCCAACAACAAGCCAAGCGCAATCAGCATACCGATCAGCATGCGGCAGGCTCGCCATGGCCGAGTAAGTGTCATTTTTCTGGGATAATGGCGGACCCGATGCCAGTCAAGTCACAACCGTGCACAACCATGCGAGCAGGTTGTCGCCATTGTACGTTTACTAAGTCATTCTTGATATGGGGTTTTCATGTGCAGAATTCGGATGACAAACACTCTCGGTAGACACTCGCCTCTGAGGTCTAAATCAGAATCCGCTCCACCTCATCCAAACTCACGTCATCGCTGCGCCGGTCATAAAGTTGGGTCGTGCGGGTGGAGGAGTGGTTTGCCATGGTAGCAGCCTTTTCCAGTGTGCCGCCGTTTTTGAGATAGGCCGTGATGCCGGTGGCGCGGAAAGTGTGGTTGCCGACCTTGGTCTCGATCCCGGCGGCACGCGCCCGGCGGCCGATCATCTCATAGGCATTGGCCTGGGGCAGGGGCGTGCGGGTAAGACTATCGGTGCCTCGGCCAATCGTGCGGAAGAGCGGGCCTTTCAAATCCTCCTTGAGGTTTTGGCCGTCGATGTAGGCCCGGAGATAATCTTCAAGATTGTGGTGGCAGGGCATTTCATGCCGCTTGCCGCCCTTCTCGTGCAACCTCACCCAGAGGCGGTTCTTCTGCACGAACAGGTCCTCCACCTTCATGGCCAAAGCCGCCCCGATGCGGGCAAAGGAATAGACCATGAGCCCGATCAGGGCGCGGTCGCGCAAGCCGACTGGGGTTGTGGTGTCGATGCCGTCGAGCAGCTGACGGGCTTCCTCGGGCGAAAGCACCGACGTCTTGCCGCGCCTCACAATGTGCTTCGGGCCGCGCACCGCATGGGCCGGGTTCACCGGCACCACCTGGCCGGTCACCAGCCAGTCGAACATCATGCGGATGGCGGAGAGCCGCTGCTTGGCTGTGGGGGCGGATTTGGTGCGGGTGAGGTGCTCCACATAGGCCGCGACGTGAACCGGCTGGATGGCTGCCAGGGAGGTCACACCCCGTGCCTCGCACCAGGCCAGAAACTCCCCCAGACCCCGCGCATAGGCCTTGCGGGTGTTGGGGTTGCGGATGTTTGACGTGAAGAAGTCGAGAAACCGCACCGCCGCCCGTTCGCCGGTCGTTGTGACCAAGGCAGGGAGAGGGAATCCGGTAGAGGGCAGGGGTGCGAGGGAGTTCATGCCTTAGTCCTTCTTGCAGAAAGTTAGCGCCAAGAATGGCGGCAACATCTGTATTGAGTCTCCCGCGCCACCAATGGAAATGGTGCCCGCCGAAACCCCGACGACTGGATAATCCTGGCCACCCGCATTGAAGCGATCTCTGCCTGCGCCCGCCAAGGGGATCGATATTTGTTGAGGAGGCAATTCTGCGATCTTCAGAGTGTGCGTCTCCTGCCCGCCTACAGCCCGAACGAGTCTCTCCTCAAGCCCCTTGCCTTGACCGGCTCCAATGATGAATCTACCAGCCGCAGCATCAAATGATTTCCAGCCACCCGGACAACCGTCGCTCAGGTCGAAGGCGGCAACAGTGCCCTTTGGAACACCGTTGACCCACACCGGCACCCGGTCCTTAAGGTAGAGGAGCCAGCCAGTCCCCGCCAATCCGATGAGGGCGATGGCAGCGGCAACGGTGTAGGTGGCGGTCTTCTGGATGACCTCTTTGCGGATTGCATCCTTCAAGTCCTGGGAGAGAAGTTGTGGGTCGTCTGCCATCGCCATGCCGTCCTCCTGTATATAAGATAAAGGATATTATCATATGTTTAAGTCACATCAAGACCTCAGAACTACCTAAAGTCAATATAATTCACGTATATTGCGCTTATTGCGCATTTCACGTATGTAGGAACCTGAACAGACATCCAGCAGGAAGGCCGTCATGGTCAAGCCCCAAGCCGTCCCCGCCGCCGAATTCACCCGCAACTTCGGTCATTACCGGATGCTCGCCCAAAAGGGCGCGGTCGCCGTCTCCAGCCACGGGACCATCACCGGCTATTTCATACCCCCCGATGAATATGAAGAGTTCGCCCGGTTCCGCGCGCAGCGCCACAGCTTCGCAACCGCCGATCTCCCCGAGGATAAAATCCGCGCGATCGCCACCAGCCGGATGGACAGCCGCCATGATCATCTCAACGCCCTCCTCGATCCCAAGTAGAAAGCGGGCATGGGAATTCCGCCGCCTGAGCCAGGCCTTGTCCTGAACTATGCCTATCTCTGGCATGACGAACATCGGGCGGGCCACGACGAAGGCCGTAAAGACCGCCCAAGCGTGATCGTGCTTTGCGCCACGCGCGCGGCGGATCAGGCCGTCATGGTCACCGTCCTGCCGATCACCCATAGCCCGCCCGGGGATTCCAAGAGCGCCGTGGAAATCCCGCAGGCTATCAAACAGCACCTTGGGCTCGATGATGCGCGCTCGTGGATCGTCGTCGCTGAAGGCAATGAATTCGTATGGCCTGGCTATGATCTGAGAAAAGTGCCGAAGACGGATGCCTATGAGTATGGCTTCCTGCCGCCGCGCCTCTTCAACCAGGTGCGCGACGCCTTCCTGGCCCTCAACAAGGCCGGACGGGCGCAATCAACGCCCCGGTCGTGACTACCCGCGTCACCGCCAGCGAATTCCAGCAAGCCTTTGGTGCTCTCAGTGACACGCTTCGTCACCGTTTGTCTTTTGTTGCTCGAAGGAAGGTGCGCCGAAAAAGACACCACCGGGAAGGGTGGCGTCTTGTGTCTGGTAAACAGCGCCGTCTAGCGTCGACTCTAACGCTCTCAGCCGCCGTAGATATAGTCCGCAGCCCGTGAGGCATTGCTGGATGCCGTGAAAATGGCACGGTCGTCATCCTTCAAGAGCTGTATCCAGTTGTCGATGTATCCGGCGTGCCGGAGCTCGCCCTGGATGCCAATCGACGCGCACAGGAACGCGCTGCACAGTTCGGCCACCAGTTCCTCTGCGGCATACTCACGGGTGCCGAAGCGCCCTTTGAGATCACGATCGAGGCGCTTTTTGTCGGCTGTCCAATGCCCGAGCTCATGGAAGCAGGTGGCATAGAACGGTGCGGCGGCCGGGAATGCGTCAGGCTTCGGTATCTTGATCACGTCCTGGGACGGGACGTAGCAGGCGTCATTGCCACCGTAGTGGATGACAGCCCCGGTCGCGGTGATGACCTGATCGGCGTGAGCATTGCGCTCGATCTGCGTTGCCGTGGGCGGTTCCGGAATCGGGTATTCGTCGAGCTGCGCGACATTGAAGACAGAATATGACTTCAAAAACCGCGCGGTGGCCGCCTCGTCGTCCACGACCTTGGTGTAGGTCGAGGTATAGACGATGTGTGCGGCCTGCTCGCCCTTCCTCACCTGCGCGCCGATTTCGAGGGCCTGGCGATAGGTGCACCACAGGTGATGCTCATAGCCTCGCTTCCCGGCGATGTACCAGAGAATGGGGATGTTGATGCCGTTGTAGCGCTTCTTCGTCACGGCATTCGTCGGCATGAGGTTGGTGCCTTTCCAGGGCCGCACCCAGGGGATGGCACCGGCTTCCAGCTCCGCAACGATGGCGTCGGTGACAGAGCGGTAGAGGTCTCTGATCTGCAAGGAACACTCCTGTCTGCTACCGATGCCCGTGGTGGGCACCGGATTGCAGACAGGAGGTCTGGTGCTATTCTATCAGACCTTGGCTTTCTCAAGCCCCCGAGTGCGGGGGAATGGCGATCATCGCGTCACGCTGTCGTGCCAAGCGGCTGCGGAAACTCGCCGAAACAAGAGACTTGAAAAAATGATCGGTTTTATCCATTATAGACAAAATAGAGGTTTTACCCATGGAAACAACCCGTGTCACCGCCAGCGAATTCCAGCAAGCCTTTGGCGCCCTCAGCGACAAGGCCCGGCATGATCCGGTGGTCATCACCAAGCATGGACGCGACTCCCTGGTGGTGATGGCGGCGGAAGAATGGGAACGCCTGCGGCGGCGTGATCGCCGTGTCGGCCTGACAACCGAACTCCCCGAGGAATGGGCCGAAGCAATCCGTCACGCCAAGGTACCTGACGAATTCGCTCACCTCAATGCCGAGCTCAAGTAGCGGACGGTGGCGCTTCCCAAACCGGTTCCGGGCCTCGTCATCCGCTACAGCTATCTCTGGCACCGCGAATATCTGGAAGGACGCGAAGAGGGTCAAAAGGATCGCCCCTGCGCCATCGTTGCCGCGCTTCAAACCGACGCCGCCGGTGACACGCGCGTGCTGGTGTTGCCAATCACCCATAGCCCGCCGGATCAGTCGACCCGAACCATTGAGATTCCGCTGAAGGTCAAGCAACGCTTGAGGCTCGACGCTGACCGCTCCTGGATCGTCGTGTCCGAATGGAATGAATTCATCTGGCCTGGCCCCGATCTGCGGCGCCTGCCGAACAGCGATGATTCAACCGTCGCCTACGGCATGCTGCCGCCGGGACTGTTCGCGGTCATTCGTGATGAACTGGTCGGTCTCGTCAAGGCGCGGGCAGCGCACCCGGTGCGCCGCACCTGACGATCCCGCTCATAGCGAAGGCGGCTTGAATTCTTCAAGAACAAGGGGTTATTGCAATCACACCAGGAACGTCTCCGGATCGCGCGCACTGTTCCAAAAGCGCAAAACATGCACGGTCTTGTCGTCCTCGTTAATCGAGTAGACGATCCAGAAATTCGTGCGGCGCGAGACGGTATAGAGGTATCCCCGAGGTGTGGGGGCGGGGGAGAACATTGCGGCGGATTGCTTCGTAAAGGTCGTCCTCGTACTCCTCGGTAGTTGCCGGGTTGTAGTCGTTTAGCCAGGTGAGGAAGTCGTCAATATCACGCTCCGCGCGAGCGGCGATCGTGAGTTTATATGACATGCGCTCGTTTGCGCGCTCTGATGTCTCGGCCGCGCTGTTTTAGCCACTCACCAAAATCTTCGGCCGTCGCGAAAGTCTTGCAACGTCCCTCTCGAATGTCGGCTTCCGCTTCGCGGATGGTTGCCATAAATTTCGCACGTTCTTCCTCAGTCAACACGGGAACTTCCACCATGTTGGTCACGGGGATGACCTCGGTCAATGGCTCGCGGGTGTTGGTCTTGCTCATGTCGACACTATAGCACGATAATTGGGGTTTTGCGAATGGATGCCAAAAACGGCTTAGGCCGTGTGGACGAATTGGATCAAGTTGAATCCTGCGGCGAGCGCTACGAATGAGCCGAAGTTCGTTGCGGTCTTCTCGCAGCGGAGGGCGATACGCTTGAAGCGTTTGAGCTTGCCGACGGCGATTTCGATGCGCG
>JANPCA010000610.1:0-13613 GCA_031430715.1 Hyphomicrobiales bacterium
GCAGCACCGCGAACAGCACCCAGCCCCACATGGCGTAGAAGGCGAGCGAGGCCGCCGCCAGCACGCGCACCGCGGCGGACCAGCCGCCGATGCGGTGCGCCGCCAGGAACGCCACATAGGTGAGCGGCAGGAAAACGAAGATGAACTGGTAGGAACTAAACAGCATCAGAGCTTCCCCGGCGCTTTGCTGGCACCCGCGGCCGCATTCAGATCGTCAAACTGCTTCATGACCTTGACGACACAGGTTGGATTGGAATGCTCGGCATCGATATACATATCGGCGGTGCAGCCGACCTTGGCGGGATCGAACTCGCCGATGATATTGAGGCCATGCTTGGCGGCCAGTTGCTTCACGGTCTGGCGCATGCGGTCTAGGCCGGCCATATAGGTTCCGCCTTGAACATGCGCATAGTAAATGGGATTGAACGGCGGATGGACCAGCGTCACTTCCGTCCCCTGGTCTTTCAGGAAGGTCAGCAGCTTGTCGAAGGCAGCGACCCCTTTGGGATCGATGACCGGCGGATTGTTGCGGTTGAGTTCGGCGAAGGCCATGGCCTCGCGCCGGGTGCGTTCGGGCGTGAAGACCGCCATGTGCTGCGCCGACCACAGGATCGATCCGTCGGGAAGCAGGGTATCGAGCCCCTCGAAGTGGCGCTCGTTCGAGGCATGGGGCCGCTCGCCGGCGTTGAACCACCGCGTCACGTTGTTGAACAGCATGCCGAGGGAAAGGCGTTCCTTGACGCGCTGGTAGGGCAGCGTCCACCACTTGCTTTGCGGCTCGATGCCCAGCCGCCCGGCCATCGCCTCGTAATTCGCAATGCCGGGTTCCCAAAGGAAATCCTTGCGCAATTCGATGGGTGTGAACTGCTTGTCGCGGATGGCGATGATCATCTGCTTGGGCAGACGCTTGTTGCGCACGTAAATTTCCGCCACCCCCAGCAAGTCTTCCCAATAGTCGCGGTGGATGTGGCCGTTATACATCTGGCGCGACTTCATCAGTCCCGCATGGGCTTCCTGCCATTGGCTGGCGCCCACCAGCACCACCTCGGGTGTTGCCGTGAAGGACTTGACATGCAGCTCGCGCAGGCGCCGGATGTTCAGGTTGAGATCGAAAACGCCATAGTTCTGGCCGGCCGCGAAGGCTTCGGCCGCGGGCATCAGACCGGCCTGGCCATACATCTCGGGCGCGAAACGCACATTGGCCTTCCACACAGCCGTGACGCCCGCACCCGCCAGCAGCAGCGTGGCAAGCGCATAGAGGCCCGGCAGGCCGGCGGCCCCCCCCAGCGCGCGGAACTTCTTGAGCTTGATCGCACGGCCAGGCGCCGAAGCATAACCGGCCGCCGGCCTGCCGGGCGCGGCCGGCGCCGCGCTATTGGCCGTTCCCTTCGCACTCCAGTCGATCTGCACGCCAGTCTCGGCCATGCTTGGTTCCTCCACCCACACCGGAACCTAGGTCGCAAAGGCTGGAGAATCGGTAAACCGGGGCTAGGGGAAGGCTCCGGACGCCTTGTTCCTGCCCCTATAATTAATGAATCGTTTGAAGCACTTGGAAATTGCAATCGAATCAGGCGGGCCGCGGCAAGTGTACCGGACGGCCCGCAGGCGGCGCTTCCTCCGGCTCATGATCGGCGAGGAACAGGCGCATGACCAGCGGCGCCAGGAAGATCGGGATCTGCGACACGCCGACATAGGCCGCCGTCTCGCTCATCGCCGAGCCCTGGATCAGCACATAGCCCAGCCCGACATTGCGGAAGCCGCTGACGATGCTGGCGGTCAGCGCATTGGTCATGCCCTGCCGGTACATGACGATGGTGGTCAGGAAGGCCATGCCGGCGCCAAGCGACGTAACGATCGCGAGGAAGGTGACAAAGCGCATCGGGTCGCTGGCCAGCAACGCGGCGGCGGGTCCGACGATGCCGAGTCCGAACACCATCAGCGCGGCGATGGTGACCCAGCGCGCCGAGATTTCGACATTGCGCACGGCGGATTCGGGCAGATCCCCGGCGCAAGCGCTATAGAACAGGAACAGGGCGGCGGGCAGCATCAGAAAGATGCCGGTCCGCCCGACGAAATCCGCCAGCACGATTTCAACCGACGAATGCAGGATCAGCGTCAGGAAGATGAAATAGGAGAAGGGCATGATGAAGGTCGACAGCACCATGCATTGCAGCGCCTTGCGCTGGTTGAGGCCGAGCAGGTCGGCCAAGGCGGGCGATGCGAACAGCGATCCGGCGCAGGCCGTGACCGCCATCAGGGTGACGGTCGTGTCGCTGAGTTTCAGCAGATGCGCCGCCGCCAGGATGATGGTGGGCAGCACGAACAACTGCCAGAACACGATGCGCAGGATGTCGCGCTCGAGGCTGAAGACGTCATGGAGTTCGAGGCGCGCCATGGGAATCAGCGACGCGACGATCATGCAGAACAGGGCCGGCAGGGCGTAGGGCGCAAACCAGGTGGAGAGACCCGGAACCGCATATCCGGCGGTGATCGTACCCGCCAGCAGCCAGCCCGCGATTAACCGGTCATCCAAACGCCGCATCACACCCCCGATATCCTTGATTGTGCCTGATTTGAAGCCTTGCTTAGCCGTTCCGGCCATGGCGACCCGTTGCCAAGTTCCTAACCGTTAATTGTTAACAAGGATCAAAAAACCGCCGTGCCGAAGCTTTCACCTTTCTTTCACGGGTTTCGGTCAGATTGCGGCGGATTGTAGCGGGGGCTCTTCTTTGGAACAGGCGAATACCGTCTCCTATTTGAATGCCGCGTCGGCTTCCGCCGCCGAGCACGACGGCTTGATGGTGCCGGGGCTTGGCAGCGAGCTGGCCAATATCTTCGCCGGCGCCGATGTCGGCCTGGCGCTGTTCGACGCTAATCTGGTCCTTTTGGCCTGCAATCCCCTGTACCGCACGCTCTGCGGCTATCTCACCAACGAGGCCGCCACCGGCCGCAGCCTGACGGCGATGATGGAGACCACATTCCGCCGCCAGAATGTGCCCGAGGACGAAATCCACTCGCGCATCGAGCGCATCGTCAGAAGCCTGACGCCGGGCGCCTCCTATACGTTCCGCTACGCCTCGCCGTCCGCCCATGTCGTCGAGGTGCGCCGCCGCAGGCTGCCCAACGGCTCGGTGGTCGAGACGGTGCGCCAGGTCGAGGGCCAGTCGACCGAACTCGACCTCAACACCCAGTTCGAGATGATCGCCGAAAAGTCGCGCTCGCGCCTGACGCACGCGCTCGACGTGATGGCCGACGGCTTCGCGCTCTATGATGCCGATGACCGCCTCATTCTCTACAATCGCAAATATGTCGACTACAGCCCGCTGGTCGCCGACATCATCATGCCGGGTGCCGCCAAGATCGAAATCCTGCGTGAATCGGTGCGCCGCGGCGCCCTGGTCTTGAACGGCATGGACCCCGAGGACTATATCGCCTGGCGCCTGCACCGCCACCGCAATCCCGGCGAACCCCTGGAAGTGCAACTGGCCGACGGCCGCTGGATTCTCATCACCGAAAAGCGCACCGACGACGGCGGCGTGGTCGGCACCCGTTCCGACATCACCGAGATGAAGCAGCGCGAGATGGAGATGCTGCGCATCTCCCAGCAGCTCCATGCCAAGAACATGCATTTCGATTCGGCGCTCACCAACATGGTGCAGGGCCTCTGCATGTTCGACAAGGATCAGCGCCTGATCGTCGTCAACCGCCGCTACCTCGAAATCTACGGCTTCTCGGCCGACGTGGTGAAGGCCGGGATTACACTCCGTGGACTGATGGAATATTCCGTCAGCCTCGGCAATTACACCGCCGAGGAGGCCGAACGCGCCCTGGCCGAGCGCAACGATCCGGCTCGCCTGCGCCAGCGCACCGTCATCAAGCAGCGCCTGAAGGACGGGCGCGTCATCGCGGTCATGAGCGAACCGATGCCCGATGGCGGCACGATTGCCACCTATCAGGACATCACCGACCTCGAATCGACCACCGAAAAGATGGTGGAATATACCAGGAAGCTCGAACGCTCGAACCGCGAGCTCGTCGACTTCGCCTATGTCGCCTCCCACGATTTGCAGGAGCCGTTGCGCAAGATCGAGGCCTTCGGCGATAGGCTTGGCAAGAAATACTTGAATGTCCTGCCCGAGGAGGGCCAGATGTTCGTCAACCGCATGCAGAGTGCGGCGAACCGCATGCGCCAGCTGATCAACGATCTTCTCTCCTATTCGCGCGTCACAACGGCGGCCGCGCCCTTCACCAAGGTGTCGCTCAAGGATGTCCTGTCGGGCGTGCTCTCGGATCTTCAGATTCGCATCGAGGAAACCGAGGCGACCATCGAGGTGGGCGAGCTTCCGGCCATCGAGGCCGACGCCATGCAGATGCGCCAGCTCTTCCAGAACCTGATCGGCAACGCCATCAAGTTCCGCAAGAAGGACGTGGAGCCGGTGGTGAGGATCACCGCCCTGCTCACCTCGTCGCACAATCTGCCAGCCGCCGGCCCCGCCGTGGTGATCTCGATTGCCGACAACGGCATCGGCTTCGAGCAGCAGTTCAAGGAACAGATCTTCGTGATCTTCCAGCGCCTGCACAGCCGCACCGAATATGAAGGCACCGGCATCGGCCTTGCCACCTGCCGCAAGATCGTCGAGCGCCACCAGGGCCTGATCGACGCCATCGGCGTGCCGGGCGAAGGCTCGACATTCGTGATTACCTTCCCGCTGTCCCAGACCTATAAGGAATATGCAGCATGATGCGCAGCAGCCTGCCGATCCGCATTCTCGTGGCCGAGGATGACGCCGACGACCGCATGATGATCAAGGACGCCTTCGAGGAATCGCGGCTCGGCAATCCCGTCGACTTCGTCGAGGACGGCGTGCAGCTGATGAGCTATTTGCAGCGCGAGGGCAGCTACGCCCACATGGCGGATATTCCCTATCCGGGCTTCATCCTGCTCGACCTCAACATGCCGAGGAAGGATGGCCGCACGGCGCTGCGCGAAATCAAGGCCTCGCCGATCCTGCAGCGCATACCAATCGTCATCCTGACCACGTCCAAGGCCGAGGAAGACATCGTCCGCACCTATAATCTCGGCGTCAATTCCTTCATCTGCAAGCCGGTGACCTTCGACAGCCTGGTCGAGATCGTCAAGACCGTCGGCCGCTACTGGATCGAGATCGTGGCCCTGCCGCCCGAGTGCCACCGCGCCGTCGCCTAGGCAAATCCCGCAAAAGTTGCAGACTTTTGCGATCGGGATTTGCGCTTGCTTATTATGCCGCTTTCGGTTCCAGCCAGCGGTCGAGAAACCGCGACAGCCACAGTTTCACCGGTCCGTCATGGAGGAGATTTCCGTCCAGATGGGCCTGCCGTGTTTGCGCCCCCGGCAGCACGAAGCGGTGCGCGCCGAGCACCGTCCAGCGGTGCATGGTGAGCCTGGTCACCTCCGGATGGAACTGGATGCCATAGGCATTGCGCCCATGGCGGAAAGCCTGGTTCTCGAAACGCTCAGCTGTGGCGATATGGGATGTTCCGCCGGGAAGCGAGAACCCCTCGCGGTGCCAATGATAGACATGGGCCGGCCACGGCCCCAGGGCCTCGCCTTCGGGCGTTGGCCGTAATGGATAATAACCGATTTCCACCTCGCCTTGCGGGTGCGCCGTTACCTTGGCCCCCAATTGCTTGGCCAGCATCTGCGCGCCCAAGCAGACGCCGAGGAAGGGCTTCTCTTCCCGGAGCGGCACGCCGATCCAGTCGATCTCCCGGGCGATCCAGTCATCGCCGTCATTGGCGCTCATCGGCCCGCCGAAAATCACAGCTCCAGCATGCCCGGTCATCGTCTCCGGCAGGGCCTCGCCCAGGCACGGCCGACGGATATCGAGCCGGTAGCCCTTCTCGGCCAGCATATGGCCGATGCGCCCGGGGGTGGAAACTTCCGAATGAACGACAATCAGGATGGTCTTGGACATCAAGTGGGGCCGTTTCGCATGCGAGTTCTTTTGTCACGATTTGTCCAACGCCGTCGATAGGCACCGGCGCAGACCTGCCTTGAAAGTATTTACAATTAGAGTTGACCGGTCCTTAATCTCCGCGAGGCCGGCGAGGCAAATTACCGCCGGTAGATCAAATAATCCGCCGAAAACATCCCTGGCCCGTATTTTACCAGCATGAGCAATATGGCGGCCCAGGTGCCGTGCACGACATAGGAGCCGGGATAGACGAAAATCTGGATCACCATGGTCATGACGAACAGGCCGAGTGCCGAGAAGCGCGTCGCCAGCCCGATGATGATCAGCGCCGACAGCGCGTGCTCGGCGATCTGCGCCGCGAGCGCGGCAAGCTCCGGCGGCACGAAGGGCAGCTTGTATTCCTCCTTGAACAGGAACAGCGTCTTGTCGTTCACCTGGAAGATGTTCCAGCCGTCGACCTTGGTGCGGCCCGAGTTCCAGAACACCAGCCCGATGGCCAGCCGCCCGATCAGGGCGATGAGGGAATGCGGGGTCCGGGTGAACAGGGTGATGAGACTGTCGATCAGACGGGTCATTGGGAAAATCCTGTGATGATGCCGAGGCCCATGAGCCCCTGAAGCTGGAGGGCAAGGTCGAAATCGGGATGCGGCACCGCCATCTGTTCCACCGCTTCCGCAAGGCGTGCACCCTGCTGCAGCGGCGCGATGAAATCATGGGCCGCCGGACTGATGACCCGCACCGTCACATGACGCTCCGGCCTGCACACCAGTGCGGACTGGGGCGTGCCGATGGCGATTTCCGCCATGCCGGGTCCGTCATGATGGGCCTGCCAGATGGAGGCCACGGCGAAGGCGGACCGCATCAGCCCCAGCGAGGAATGAAACTTGAAGCGCAACCCACCCCAGGCCGCCGGCGCAATGCTTGCGAATTCTTGCCGAGGGGCGGCGTCCGAATGGGCCGCGTGATAGGCTTGCCACCACAGGTTTTCGAGTTGCGCCACATCGCCGAGATAGGGAACGGCGGCGGCCGGGGCAAAGCCCCGGATGAAATCCGGGAATGCCCCGCCATAGCCGATGAGCACCGGCGAAGCTGGGCGGTTCATCTCCGCGAAGGCCCGTGCCATGGCGGCGAAGAAATCATGGCCCACCAACTGCCCGGTCACCGGAAAGCGCACATTGAGCGCGTTCACCAGGCCCGAGATGACATTGTTGCGGTAGACCGCCATGCGGGCATGCGGCAGGGGGGCGGTCCAGTTGCCGATGGCCTTGGCGAATTGCGCTTCACGCATCATGCCGCCCGCCTCTGCCGGCGCCTGAGAATATCCTCGGCGCGCCGCGCTTCTGCCACCAGATCGGCCAGTGGCGGCACCCTGTTGTCGCGCTCGATGAGCGTCGGCAACGGCCCCGTCCGGGCGATGACGGTTTCATAAAGTGCCCACACGTCCGCGGCCACCGGGGAACCATGGGCATCGATCAACAGGGAGTCTTCCGCCACCGCGTCGTGGCCCGCCAGATGGATCTCCTGCACATGCGCCAACGGATAGGCCGCCAGATAGGCGTGAGGATCGGTTGCGAGATTCCTGGCCGAAACGAAGACATTGTTGACATCGAGCAGCAGCCCGCAGCCCGTACGGCGCGCAAATTCCGCGATGAAATCGGCCTCCGCAAGGTCGCTCTCCTCGAAGGTCAGATAACTTGCCGGATTTTCCAGAAGCATCTGGCGGCCCATGACGTCTTGAGTCTCGTCGATATGCTCGCACACCCGCCGCAGCGTCTCCGCCGTGTAGGGCAGCGGTAGCAGATCGCTCAAGTAGCCCGTGTCATGGGTGGACCAGGCGAGATGTTCGGAAAACAGCCCGGGCTGATACCGGTCATTCAGCGCCCTGAGCCTGGCCAGATGCGCGGCGTCGAGTGGCGTTGGCCCGCCGATCGACAGGCCCACGCCATGCAGCGAAACCGGATAAAGCTCGCGGACCGCACTCAGATAATGGTGCGGCGGCCCGCCCTCGCCCATGTAGTTTTCGGCATGCACTTCGAAGAACCCGAGATCGGGCCTCGTATCGAGCACTTGCGCGTAATGCTCGGCCTTGAGGCCGATGCCGGCGCGGGCGGGAATGGCGGGGGGAACTTTCATGGGAATGGCTGGCGGGGCGCGGCTTGTCCGCGCCCCGCCATGTCGTCAGGCCGGACGCTTGACGGCTTCAAGCGAGCCAGGCCCAAGCGGCGTTTCGGTGGTGGCGCAGGTGCCCTTGGGCACCAGCTTCCAGGCATTGCCCTGGTAGTCGATGGTCGAGGTTCCGGCACAGGTCGTGCCTTCGCCTGCGGCACAGTCGTTCTGGCCCTTCAGCGCCACGCCGAAGCATTTTTCCATGTCGGCGGCCTGGACAGCGGTCGAAATTGCTGTCCCGGCGATGGCGGCACTCATGGCGCCGGCGATGGCCAGAAGCGTGTTGCGGCGGACGGTATCCATTGGTCTCTCCTTGGGTTGTGGTTGGTGGGCGCAAATTCCCAGAAACGCCGGTCAATTGGAAATCACATGGACGTTATGCCAAGGACGCGGAGGTTTCACCAGTCCGTGTCCGCGCCCGCTATTGCGCCAGCCTGACCGGCACCCGCAGATAATGCACGCCATCGCTATCGGCCGGCGGCAGCCTGCCGGCCCGCATGTTGACCTGGATCGACGGCATCAGCAGTGTTGGCGCCGCCAGCGTGGCATCGCGCCCCATGCGCATCGCCACGAAATCTTCCTCCCCCACGCCGTCGTGGACATGGACGTTGCGGGCCAGTTCCTCGGCCACCGTGGTCTCCCAGGCATAGTGGTCGCGCCCGCCCTTCGGCAGATAGTCGTGGCACATGAACAGCCGTGTCTCCGCAGGCAGCGCTAGCAGTTTGCGTATGGAACGGTAGAGCTGGCGCGCGTCGCCGCCCGGGAAATCGGCCCTGGCCGTGCCATAGTCCGGCATGAACAGCGTGTCGCCGACGAACAGCGCATCGCCGATCTTGTAGGACACACAGGCCGGCGTATGGCCCGGCGTGGCGACGACCTCAGCCTCAAGATTGCCGATCTTGAAACGCTCGCCGTCCTTGAACAGAAAATCGAATTCGGAGCCGTTTCCCGACACGTCGAGCGCATTGAACACCGGCCGGAATATCTTCTGCACCTCGCGCACCCGCTCACCGATACCGACCTTGGCACCGGTCTTGATCTTGATATAGGGCGCGCCCGACAGGTGATCGGCATGAACGTGGGTTTCGAGGATGAGCCCGATCCGCATGCCCTCCGCCGCCGCCTTGGCGAGAATCGCCTCCACGGACTTGACCGAGGCCTTGCCCGACTTGTGATCGTAATCGAGCACCGGATCGATGACGGCGGCTTGGCCGGTTTCGGGATCGGCCACCAGATAGCTGACCGTGTTGGTGGCTTCGTCGAAGAAGGCGTGAATGATGGGCTTGCGCATGAAACGCTCCTGGTTGATGATTTCACTTGACTATATATTAGCAACTTATACATTAGCAATATCTAAATTGAGGATGCGGCATGACGGCACTGATGACCGACGATTCCCTGGCTGGTTTCGAAGCAAGCGCTGCGGAGGCGGCGGCGATGCTGAAAGCGCTGGCCAATGAAAAGCGGCTGATGATTCTCTGCAAGCTGCTCGAACAGGGAGAAATGGGTGTGATGGCCTTGAGCCAGGCGGTGGGATTGAGCCAGTCGGCCCTGTCCCAGCACCTCGCCAAGATGCGCGACGAGCGCATCGTCGGCTTCCGCCGCGACGCCCAGTCGATCTACTACCGTGTCATCAACCCCGACGTGACCCGTATCCTCCAAACCCTCAAATCCATCTACTGCTGAAGGAAACTCCATATGTCTTTGCCCCATATCTCGCCTTCCGACGCCAAGCTGCTGCTTGAGCGCGGCGCTGTCCTGGTCGATATCCGCGACAGCGGCGAGCACGCCCGCGAACGCATTCCGCAAGCCCGCAACGTGCCGCTGTCCAAGCTCTGCGACAGCCCGGTGGGGGCTGGCCACACGGCCATCGTCTTCCATTGCAAGAGCGGCAACCGCACCAAAATGAACGCCCCGCTTCTCGCCCAGGCGGCGGAAGCCGACGCCTTCATCCTCGATGGCGGCATCGAAGCCTGGAAGAAGGCGGGCCTCCCCGTCGCCACTGACAGGAAACAGCCGATCGAGATGATACGCCAGGTGCAGATCGCGGCAGGCGGTATAGCACTTCTCGGTGCCGTGCTGGGCTTTGCCGTTCACCCCGGCTTCCATGCCGTTTCGGGCGCCGCCGGCGCCGGACTGATGTTCGCCGGGCTGACCGGAACCTGCGCCATGGCCCGCATCCTCAAGGCCATGCCATGGAACAGGACGGCCGCGGCGTGATGCAGGACGCACTCGCCATCGCCTCGGGTTCGCTCGTCGGCCTTGTGCTGGGTTTGGTGGGCGGCGGCGGCTCGATCATCGCCGTCCCCCTCCTGCTCTATGTGGTCGGCGTCGCCTCGCCCCATCTGGCCATCGGCACCAGCGCCATCGCCGTTTCTCTTAGCGCCCTCGCCAATCTCGTGAACCACGCCCGCAAAGGCATGATGAAATGGCGCTGCGCCATGAGTTTTTCGGCGGCGGGTGTCGCCGGCGCCTGGGCCGGTTCGAGCCTTGCCATGCGGGTGCCGGGCGATCAGCTCCTTGGCCTCTTCGGCGCACTCATGGTGGTGGTCGGCATCGTCATGCTGTTGCGCAAGGACGCCGAAGGCAACCCGGATGTCCGCCTGAGCTTCTCGACCGCCCGCGAGCTTCTGCCGCTGCTGCTCATCATCGGTTTCGCGGTTGGCGCCCTGTCGGGCTTCTTCGGCATCGGCGGCGGCTTCCTCATCGTTCCCGGACTGATGCTGGCCACCGGCATGCCGATTGCGTATGCCATCGGCACCTCGCTGGTGGCCGTCACCATCTTCGGCGCCACCACGGCGTCGAACTATGCGGCGGCAGGCCTCGTCGACTGGCGCATCGCCGCCCTGTTCATCGGTGGTGGACTGGCGGGCGGCATTCTCGGAACCTATGCCGGAACGACACTCGCAAGCCAGAAGAGCACCTTGGCAATGGTCTTCGCCAGCTTCGTTATCCTGGTTGGAATCTATGTTTCCTGGAAAGGCCTGATGCCCCTGGTGGCTTAAGCAATATTATTGCGTATTTGCCTTTCGAATGATTCCTTCCTTGCGCGGCGCCCCTCAATCTGCTTAATGAAGATAGGACAGTGACCCTGTCCTTTCATGGTGTGAAGCAAGGCGAGTGGAACCGGCATGCTCCGGAATACGGCCACAAAGACCCTGAATACGACGGCCCCGGTGGCCGGCGTAGCCGCGCGCCTGCCCCGAGCGACACGCGGCAAACGCAAATAGGGCGAGCCTCGGGCGCCACGACTTGCCCAAGAGTTTGATCCAGCGGACGGGTAAGGCGGCCACCCCAAGGCCCCACTCACCAGATCAGACCTTGAGCATCGAAACCGGACTTCGACGGGTTCTTTGACGGACCGGTTGGGTTTAGGATACTTGAGGACGATTGAGGGAGGTTGGCCATGACGATGCACATGCTGCCAGAGGGAATGCGCGAAGCCCACGGACTCTATGATCCGCGCAACGAGCACGATGCCTGCGGCATCGGCCTCATCGCCAATATCGCGAACCTCAAGAGCCACCGTATGGTGAGCGATGGGTTGTCGATCCTCAAGAACCTCGAACACCGCGGTGCGGTGGGTGCCGACCCGAAAGCGGGCGACGGCGCCGGCATCCTGCTGCAAATCCCCCACGGCTTCTTCACAGCCGAAGCCAAGCGCCTGGGGTTTGAATTGCCGGAACCGCAGCACTATGGCGTGGCGCAACTGTTCATGCCGCGCGAATCCGTCTACCGCCAGGACATCGAGCGCATCTGGTGGGAAACCTCGCGTGAGGAAGGTCTCAAGGTTCTGGGCTGGCGCGATGTGCCGGTCGATAGTTCCATCCTCGGCTATTCGGTGAAGGGCACCGAGCCGGTGCACCGCCAGGTGTTCATCGGCCGTGGACCCACCATCCGCGACGAGGCGCATTTCGAGCGCAAGCTCTTCGTCTGCCGCAAGGTGGTGTCGAACCGCGTGCTGGAAGTTTTAGGCGCCAAGGCCAAGGCCTATTATCCGGTCTCGGTCTCGGCCAGAACGCTGGTCTACAAGGGCCTGGTGCTTGGCAAGGATGTCGGCGCCTATTACCTCGATCTGGTCGACCCCCGCGTGGAATCGGCTTTCGCCATGGTCCACCAGCGCTTCTCGACCAACACCTTCCCGAGCTGGCCCCTGTCGCATCCCTACCGCTTCGTCTGCCACAATGGTGAAATCAACACGGTGCGCGGCAACTACAACTGGATGGCGGCCCGCCAGGCCAACATGAAATCCGACATCCTGGGCGAAGACTTGTCCAAGCTCTGGCCCATCTCATACGAAGGCCAGTCGGACACCGCCTGCTTCGACAACGCGCTCGAATTCCTGACCATGGGCGGCTATTCGCTGCCCCATGCCATGATGATGCTGATCCCCGAGGCCTGGGCCGGCAATCCGCTCATGGACGAGGACCGCCGCGCCTTCTATGAATATCACGCCGCCCTGATGGAACCGTGGGACGGCCCCGCCGCCATGGTCTTCACCGACGGCAAGCTGATCGGCGCCACGCTCGACCGCAACGGCTTGCGCCCCTCGCGCTACATGACATCGGATGACGGCCACATCCTGCTCGCCTCCGAAATGGGCTGCCTGCAGTTCGCCGAGGAATCGATCACCCACAAGTGGCGGCTCCAGCCGGGCAAGATGCTGTTGATCGACCTCGAGCAGAAGCGCATGATTTCGGACGAGGAGCTGAAGAAGACCTTGAGCCTCGCCCATCCTTATAAGGACTGGCTGAAGCGCACCCAGGTCGTGTTGAAGGATCTCCCGGCCGCGAAGTCGAAGCGGGCCCGTTCGACGGTGCCGGTGCTCGACCGCCAGCAGGCCTTTGGTTACACCCAGGAAGACCTGCGCGTGCTGATGGCGCCGATGGCCCAGACCGGCCAGGAAGCCGTGGGCTCCATGGGCAACGACGCGCCGATCTCGGCCCTGTCGGATCGCCCCAAGCTGCTCGACACCTATTTCAAGCAGAACTTCGCCCAGGTGACCAACCCGCCCATCGATCCGATCCGCGAGGAACTGGTCATGTCGCTGGTTTCCTTCATCGGCCCGCGCCCCAACTTGCTCGACTTGAAGGGCACCTCGAACCACATGCGCCTGGAGGTATCGCAGCCGATCCTCACCAATGACGATCTCGAGCGCATCCGCAACATCGGTGCTGTTGCCGACAACCCGTTCCGCACCGCCACCATCGACATCACCTATGACGTGGCGAACGGCCCCGAATACATGGACGCGGCCCTCGACTCGGTCTGCGGTCTCGCCGAGCGCGCCGTGAAGGATGGCTACAATATCATCATCCTGTCGGACCGCGCCGTCTCGGCCGAACGCGTGCCGATCCCGGCTTTGCTCGCCACCTCCGCCACGCATCATCATCTGATCCGCAAGGGTCTGCGCACCTCTGTCGGTCTTGTCGTCGAATCGGGCGAGCCCCGCGAAGTGCACCAATTCTGCACGCTGGCGGGCTATGGGGCGGA
>JANPCA010000611.1:0-10571 GCA_031430715.1 Hyphomicrobiales bacterium
GCCAATGCGGTCACGGGCATTGATGCCGGCTTCACCCTGAGGGGCGGTGGTGCTGAGATAGGCCTTCCAACTGGTCTTGGACGATCCCGCCGCCTTGGCCAGGCCTGCGCAATGGGCATCCGCCCCCTCGAGCCCGCCGAGATTGGCGCCGTCGCCCTTGCCCATGCTTGTCACGAAAAAGCTCATCGAAGACGCATCGGCCCATGCCATGGAGGCAAGACCGCTGATTGCCAATGCCGAAAGACCAAGCGCCACGATCGAACGTCCGAACATCAAATCCTCCCACCAATGAACGTGGCGCATAAACGCCCATTAAATCTACGCGGCAGGATGGCGGATTGTTCCATTACAAATCGTTCAGAATTGACCGTGCCCTCGCCATCAGGCCGCGGGGGTTGACCTTGAAGGCCATCGTTGACTTGCATCAATGCGTATTGGGAATCTGTAATCTACAAAGTAACCATTGGTCCAAGTCGATTGGGACTGCGGCCAGCAGAAGATGGGAGAAAGCAATGAAGACCCTTCCGGCAATGCTTGCACTGTCAGTCTACGCACTCACCGCCACTGCTTACGCGGGCGGCGATCTGAGCCGGGCCGATCCGGCCGAAATCGTCATCGAAATGGGCCAGGTGGACGCCAAACACATGTACTTCAAGCCGGACCATTTCGAAATGGAAACCGGCAAGGCCTACAAGCTGGTGTTCAAGAACCTCGACAACGTCAAGCACGAATTCGCCGCGCCCGAGCTGGTGACAAAGTTTTTCACCCGCAAGGTTGAGGTGGTCGGCACCGATGGCAAAATGATTGCCGAAGTCAAGGGCGCCATCAACGAAGTTGAATTGGGACCGGGCGGCACTGTCGAGTGGTTCGTGGTGCCGGTGCAGACCGGCAAGGACATTCCAATCGAGTGCGCGATCGAGGGCCACAAGGAAGCCGGAATGATCGGCACAGTGACCATCAACTGATAGCCGCGGTGGAATACGAGGTGAACCCCGCCGCCGGGGTTCATCTCACGGTTGTCCGGATTGAGGTCCGGCTATTCCGACTCGATGATATCTTCGATATTGTCCGGTATCTCAGCCATCGATAGGGATTTCTGCTCGGCGGGATCATGAATGAAGGCGACGATGTCGCCCAATTCCTGAGCCGTGAGCTCGACCTGTTGACCCATTTTGTCTTCCTGCATGGCGATCATCGGCTTGCTGCCGAGCCACATGCGCGCGAAGAACTCGAAGGGGTTTCCCGCTGCGTCCATGGTCGCCGCGTCCAGCGGTGCCGCGGACGTGCCGCCAATACCATTGATGGCATGGCATGCCACGCAGCCTTTGCTGATATATAGCAACCTGCCACGCTTCGAATCCATCGCTGGTAAGTTGAGGCCGGCCGTCTCGCCAGCGGCCGCCGGGTCAACGACGCCCACGGCACCCACGACAATGGCACATAAAACAACACTGACCGCGCGGACCAGGGCGATGGCAACAGAGGTCACTATGATTCTTCCTTCAAGGCGCCCGGGCGGAGCAGCAGTTCAAAAAGCGAAGTAAAAGAGCGGAGGCCGTCCCGGGCTCCGCTCCCTCTTCCGTCAGGCCGCGGGTTTGACCGCGATCTTCTGCACCTTGGCTTGCGCCATGGGCAGCTTGGGCAGTGTAACCTTCAACACGCCCTTGTCAAAACTGGCATCGACCTTGGCGCTATCCACTTCGGCCGGAACCGTGAAGGACCGCTCGAACATGCCATAGGACCGCTCCACCATGTGGTAGTCCTTCTGCGTCTCGTCATCTCTGTCTTCTTCTCGCCCTTGATGGTGAGAACGCCGTCCTTAAGTTGGACATCGATGTCCTTGGCTTCCACGCCCGGAATTTCGGCCGTCACTTCGACAGCCCCGTCGCTCTCGGACACATTGACGTTGAAAGCCATGGCACCCATGCCGAAGTCGCCAAGGGCCGGAACGCCGCGGCTGAAATCGGAGAAGACCCGGTCGATCTCGCGCTGCAGGTTGGAAAACATATCGCTGCTGGATGCGCGCCCGAAAAGATCGGGCAGGAACTGCTTGGTCATGTGAACCTCCATGTGAACTTCATTCCCCAGCACGGCCCATGTTGGCGCCCTTTCTCCGATTTCCACCTTGATACGGATCAAAACTGTCTTTGCGTTCCTTGAAGGTTCCGCTAGTGGGTTGATCCAAACGGATGAGTCCGGCTTGCGCGATCCGAGGGAGCGCGATCAATGGCGGCTTCGAGCCCGATCTGTAAAACGCCGCATGTTGATCAGAAGTCCGCTTTTGCCAAGTCGCGGGCAGAACAGTTGCCGCATGATCTACGCTGGACCATACTGGGTTGGATGAAGCGGTGCTCGGGGAGGGAACCATGACGCTTGTATGGATCGTGTTCGGCCTTTTGGCCGCTTATTGGGTGTACGGATTTGTCGTTCTCAACCCGCATCGGCGCGTGTTCCCGGATGGTTTGCCTCAGGACAATGTCAAGAACGGCTATCTTGCCCCGCAAGAGGTTTTCGATCCCGACGAAGGCGCCATCGCGAAGCGAGTGAGCGAGGCCCTCGCTGCGCAAACGAAACGGCACAAGCAATTCATTGGCCGCGACGATCCGGCGTTCCATGAACCGCATTGGGGGCATACCAACGGCATTCTGCGTGGCAGCCTTCGGATCGACCGGAGCGAAAACCTGCCGAAGGAATTCCGGGTCGGTCTCTTCGCACAGAGCCGCACCTATCCCGTTGTCGCACGAAGCGGTATGGCGAAAGATCCGGATCTTGGCTTCGCGGTGAACCGGCTGGCTTTGAAACTGAAGTATCCCGACCCCGTGCCCAACGCATACGCCGCCTCCGGTGAAGCCCATGAGCTTGATCTGCTCATGGGCACGGGCACGTCTGGGGAAAACGCCACGGAACACACCTTCTTCCTACGAGACGCAAAGCAGATGGACGTTGCAGCCTCGCTCAAGCCACCGTCTCTCAAGACCCTCAAGACATTGTCGAACTGGCGGAACATCGCGCTTCTTCTCGGCATCAGGGGAAGGGTCGGCAAACTCATGAAACCCTTGCGCAGCCCGCCCGAAAGCACTGCCGGATGGGCGGGTAAGCCCTATTATTCGCTCGGGCCATTTGCTCTTGGCGAGGGCGCGATGAAGTTCCGTATTGCGCCCGTCAAATCGCACGAAGTCGCCAGCAACGATCCCCTGAAATCCGATGTCACCGCGGTGTACAAAGCGAACATGGACGCCTGGATGGAGGCCGGGGAGGACGCGGAATTCACCTTGGGCATTCAACTTGCCACACCGGACTGCATTCCCGAACCGGGGCCGGAAGACCCTCCGAAGGGGGTGATGGCGGCCGAATATTGCGACATCCCGTGGGATGAGACGAAATCCCCGTATATCGATGTCGGAACGCTCACCCTGAAGGCGGATGCCTCGATCAACGCCCCGGAGATTTGGGGGAAACTGCAGTTCAACGCCTGGAACACCTTGCCGTCCATGAGGCCGCTGGGGCAATTGTTCCGCCTCCGCAAGCACGTTCACACCGCCCACAGCAATTTGAGGGTGTCGCATATCTATTGCGGCACACCGGGCGAAATGGCCGGCAAGTGCCCGTTTTCGGGATGATCCGGTAAATGCGGATTCGGCGCTAAAATCTTTCGCGTTTACTGCGAACCGCATTTGGCTGTAAGCGGCCATTTGATCCCCGTAGTCCAAAGACAGCTACGTCCCGCATTGCGGTCATTCTCATTATCTCTGGCGCGGACCGCCGATGCGGGTTCGAAGCGTTGGAGTCAGACCACTAGAGAGAAGCATGGCCAAACTCTCCCAATTCGTCTGCCAGTCCTGCGGCTCGGCAAGCACCAAATGGTCCGGGCGCTGCGACAATTGCGGTGCCTGGAATTCGATCGTCGAGGAACAGGTGGCGGCACCGGTATCGGGCGCCAAGGGAGCGAGCCTGCCCAAGGGCAAGCCGTCGCGCCTCGTTGGCCTGCGCGGCGAAAGTCCGGCGCCGCCGCGCATTATTACCGGCATCGGCGAGCTGGACCGGGTGGCGGGCGGCGGCTTCGTGGCCGGATCCGGCGTGCTGATCGGCGGCGACCCGGGCATCGGCAAGTCCACCCTCCTGTTGCAGGCGCTGGCGGCGCTGGCCCGCAAGGGCGAGCGCGTCGTCTATATCTCGGGCGAGGAGGCCATCGCCCAGGTGCGGCTGCGCGCCCAAAGGCTGGGGCTCGACGATGCGGCGGTGCTGCTGGCCACCGAAACCAATGTCTCCGACATTCTCGCCACCTTGAACGAGGACAAGCCGCCGTCCGTGGCGGTGATCGATTCGATTCAGACCCTGTGGTCGCCGGTGATCGAGGCGGCACCCGGTACCGTCTCGCAATTGAAGGCGGGCTCGGAAGCGCTGATCCGCTTTGCCAAGCAGAAGGGCACGGCGGTGCTGCTCGTCGGCCATGTCACCAAGGACGGCCAGATCGCCGGACCCAAGGTCGTCGAGCACATGGTCGATGCGGTGCTCTATTTCGAGGGCGACCGCGGCCACCAGTTCCGCATCCTGCGGGCCGTCAAGAATCGCTTCGGGCCGACCGACGAGATCGGTGTCTTCGAAATGTCGGACGGCGGCCTGGCCGAGGTGACCAACCCGTCGCGCCTGTTCATGGGCTCGAGCGAGCGCCCCACCCCTGGCACCGCGGTATTCGCCGGCATGGAGGGAACGCGGCCTCTGCTGATCGAGGTGCAGGCGCTGGTTTCGCCCTCCCCGCTCGGAACGCCGCGGCGCACCACGGTCGGCTGGGACTCGAACCGCCTCGCCATGATCCTCGCTGTACTGGAAGCCCGCGCCGGTGTGGCCATCGGCCCCAATGATGTCTATCTCAATGTCGCGGGAGGCCTGAGGGTGCGGGAACCGGCAGCCGATCTGGCGGTCGCCGCCGCGCTGCTCTCCTCTCTCACCGGAACGGTCATTCCACCGGGCACGGCGGTATTCGGCGAGATCGCCCTGTCGGGCGCCATCCGTGCCGTGGGCCAGACCGAGGCCCGCCTCAAGGAAGCCCAGAAATTGGGGCTGAAGGAGGCGGTAATCGCCGCCAGCGCCGAACCGATGGGCTTCAAGGGCCTGAAAATCAAGCCGATGGAGACCATCATGGACCTGGTCGCCTGGTCAGCGGCCCAGGACCGGGGCCAGCGGAGAATCGCCTAGCAGGCCACCGAAAACATTTCTATAAGGTGGCTTCAACCGGGCAGGCATGCCCGTGACAGGATATCGCATGTCGTTGACGCTCCTCGATTTCATTCTCTTCGGCATCATGCTGGTGTCGGGCGTTCTGGCCTTGATGCGCGGTTTCACCCGTGAAGTGCTCTCCCTGGTCGCCTGGGGTGTGGCGGCGATTGCCGCCTATTTCGCCATCAAGCAGCCGGTTCTCGTCGACTTTGCCCTGAAGAACGTTCCCTATCTGGACAAGGACATCCTGGCGCAGATCGGCGTCGGGGCCGCCGCCTTCATCATCGTGCTGATCATCGTCTCGGTGATCAGTGTCAAGATTTCCGACTATGTGGTGGACAGCGCGGCCGGTGCCTTCGACCGCACCTTGGGGTTTGTCTTCGGTGTGGCGCGGGGCTTCGTCTTCGTCGCCATCGCCTATCTCTTCTATGGCTGGCTGCTGCCCTTCGACAAGCAGCAGCCCTGGGTGCGCGGCGCCATGAGCCTGCCGATCATCAAGTCGACCGGCGAAATGCTGCTCGCCATCATGCCGCCCGAGATGGCCGATACGCTGTCCAATACCGCCCTGGCGAAGAACCCCGAGCTGCCGGCCGCCGCCAACAAGCAGGAAACGCCGGAAGGCGGCTACAAGAACACCGAAAGTCAAAGCCTCGATAACCTCATCCAGGGCACCGGCTCCGATCCGCAAGCGCCGGCATTTGGAAAGAGCGACAGCCAATGAGCACCGAATTCGGCACGGAACTGGACGGCGACCGCTTGCGCGAGGAATGCGGCGTCTTCGGCATCTATGGCCACCCCGATGCGGCGGCGCTGACCGCCTTGGGCCTCCACGCCCTGCAGCACCGGGGCCAGGAGGCGGCGGGCATCGTCTCCTTCGACGGCGAACGCTACCAGACCGAGCGGCGCTTGGGGCTGGTCGGCGATCACTTCTCCAGCGCCAAGGTCATCGACCGGCTGCGGGGCAATTCGGCCTTGGGCCACGTGCGCTATTCGACCACCGGCGAAACCATCCTGCGCAATGTGCAGCCGATGTTCGCCGAACTGGCGGCGGGCGGGTTGGCGGTGGCCCACAATGGCAATCTCACCAACGGCCTGACGCTCCGCCGCGAACTGATTGCCCAGGGGTGCATCTGCCAGTCGACATCGGACACCGAAGTGATCCTGCATCTGGTGGCGAAGTCGCAGAAGATCCGCATCGTCGAACGCTACATCGACGCGCTCCGCGCCATCGAGGGCGCCTATGCGCTGGTGACGCTCACCAACAAGAAACTGATCGGCGCCCGCGATCCCTTCGGTATCCGCCCCTTGATCCTCGGCGAACTGCGCGGCGCCTATATCCTGTGTTCGGAAACCTGCGCGCTCGATATCATCGGCGCCCGCTTCATCCGCGAAATCGACAACGGTGAAGTCGTGGTCATCACCGACGAGGGCGTGGAAAGCCTGCGCCCCTTCCCGCGTCAGCAGGCGAGGCCGTGCATCTTCGAATATATCTATTTCTCCCGGCCCGATTCCATGCTGGGCGGGCGCTCTATTTATGAAGTGCGCAAAGCCATGGGCCGCGAACTGGCGCGCGAGTCGGGGCTCGCCGCCGACGTGGTGGTGCCGATCCCCGATTCGGGCGTTCCCGCCGCCTTGGGTTTCAGCCAGGAAACCGGCATTCCCTTCGAGCTTGGCATCATCCGCAATCACTATGTGGGCCGCACCTTCATCGAGCCGACCCAGACCATCCGCTCGCTGGGCGTAAAGTTGAAGCACAATGCCAACCGCGCGGTTGTCAAGGACAAGCGTGTCGTGCTGGTCGACGATTCGATCGTGCGCGGCACGACCTCGGTCAAGATCGTGCGCATGATGTATGAGGCGGGAGCACGCGAGGTGCACATGCGGATTTCGAGCCCGCCGATCAAGCATCCCGACTATTATGGCATCGACACGCCGGAACAGAAGTCGCTGCTCGCCGCCACCCATACGCTGGACGAAATGCGCGAATACATCGGCGTCGACTCGCTGGCCTTCCTGTCGGTCGACGGCGTCTACCGCTCGGCCGGCTTCGAAAAGCGCGACAATCTCCGCCCGCAATTCACTGACCATTGCTTCACCGGAGACTATCCCACGCATCTGACCGACCTGATTGGCGAATCGGCGAAGCAGCAATTGTCGCTTCTGGCCGAGGCGGGTTGAAGAAAGTTCAATGGATATCGCAACTGGACTAACAACGATTGCTCAGGCAATAGGAATTGTCAAAGACCTTCGGCAGATTGACAAAGGTTTTGACGTGGCTGCACTGAAGTTGAAGATGGCCGATCTTTACGCCGGGCTCGCGGATGTCAAAATCGCATTGTCGGACGCTCGCGAAACAATCCACGAGCGCGAACGAAATATCAGGGAGCTCCAAGGCAAGATCGCCGAACTCACATCGGGCGAGGCTTGTCCTCTTTGCGACGGCGGTAGAATGAAAGTCACTTCATCTCGTGCGCATCCTGACTTCGGCTCCGCGGGAGCGCAAGAACGAACACTGAGTTGTAGCAAATGTGGTCACACTGAAAAGCACTATTACGATCCCGATAAGTGAATAAAATGCAAGAAGTCCGCCGAACGACATACGGATAATATGACCAAAAAACTTGAGAACCGCGTCGCCCTGGTGACCGGCGCCTCGCGCGGGCTGGGCCGTTCGGCGGCCCTCGCCCTGGTGAAAGAGGGCGCCCACGTGATCGCCATGGCGCGCACGCAAGGGGGGTTGACCGAGCTTGACGACGACATCAAGGCTTTGGGCGGCACGGCCACATTGGTGCCCGCCGACATCACCGATTTCGCCGCCATCGACCGGCTTGGAGCAGCGATCTTCGAACGCTGGAAGCGCCTCGACATATTGATCGGCAATGCCGGCGTGCTGGGCAAGCTCACCCCCGTTCCCCATATCGAGCCGAAGCTCTGGGACGAGGTGATGGCCATCAACGTGACAGCCAACTACCGCCTGATCCGCTCCCTCGATCCCCTGTTGCGTGCGGCAGACGCGGGCCGCGCCGTGTTCGTCACCTCGGGTTTGGCCCACAAGTGCTTCGCCTATTGGGGCCCCTATGCCATATCTAAGGCGGCGCTCGAAGCCATGGTCAAGACCTATGCCAACGAGATCGCCACGACGGCAATGCGCGCCAATTGCTTCAGCCCCGGCCCGACCCGGACGAAGATGCGGGCGGCAGCCATGCCGGGCGAAGACCCGGAAAGCATTCCGCACCCCGACGAGGTGGCCGCCCAGATGATTCCCATGTGCCTTCCCGGTTTCACCGACAACGGCGGCATCCACAAATACGATTCACAGGGACTGTTCAAGCAATTCTAATGAGCGACACTGACATCATCTCGGCATTTGCCGAAGCCCGGCGCAGCCAGCAGCATCTCTTGAGCCTGCCTGAGCCGGCACCACCTGACCTCGGCCGCGCCTTCGCGCTGCAATGTGCCATCACCCGCGAACTGGGCTGGACCCAGATCGGCTGGAAGATCGGCTGCACCAGTGCGCGCGCCCAGAAGGCTCTGAACGCGGACGGCCCCTTCCCCGGCACCATGTTCTCGAACCGCATCTTCCGCTCCGGCGATCACGTGCCGACCATTGCGTCGAACAAGCGCGTGGTGGAGCCCGAAGTCGCTTTCACCATGGCAGGTGGCCTGCCGCCGCGCGGGCAGCCCTACAGCGTCGAGGAGGTGCTGGGAGCCGTGGCCTCCGTCCATGCGGCAGTGGAAATCGTCAACCCGCGCACCCCCAACGGTTTTGCCGACCCGGTCCCTTGGTTCGTCGTCGACGGCGGCCTCAATGATTCAATCGTCCTGGGCGAGGCCCGCAACCCCCTGGCATCCGAGGCCTATGCGGCGATGCAGGCGGGCGTCACCTGGAATGGCCGCGAGATGCAGGGCGGGGTTGGTGTCAACGCTTTGGGCGGTGGTGACAAGGCCCTGACCTGGCTCGCCAGTCATCTCAACGGCCAAGGCATGGGATTGAAGGAAGGCGACATCATCACCACTGGTGTCATCACCGAATTCTTTTCGGCCAACCTGGGTGACCGCATCGAAGCCGTTTTCGAAGGATTGGGCAAGGTGACGCTGTCGTTTTGAAGACATAACTTGCGCGGTGGCACAAGCCTTGCTTGGCTCCCTGGGCACAAGGCAACTCGCATCAAGGCAGGGGAAATCACATGAAATTGCATTCCGCGGCGCTCGTCCTGGGTGCGGCACTTCTTGCGGCCTCGCCCGCGGCCGCCGAAACCAAGGAAAAATGGTCGCTCACCGGCTTCAGCCATCCGGAGAGCGTCGATCTCGATATCCCGCACCAGGTACTCTATGTGTCCAACATCGGCGGCGCACCCCTCGACAAGGATGGCAACGGCTTCATTTCCAGACTGTCCCGCGATGGGAAATTGCTTGACCTGAAATGGATCGACGGCCTGAACGCCCCAAAGGGCATGGTGATGAAGGACTTCACCCTCTATGTGACTGACATCGACCGTCTGGTCGAAATCGACACCCGGACGGGCAAGATCGCCAACACTTATGCGGCCGAGGGTGCCGTGTTCCTCAACGATCCCGCCGTCGATGCCGCGGGTAACGTCTATGTCTCCGACATCGCCAAGCGCAAGATCTGGCGGTTGCAGGACGGCAAGATGTCGATCTGGTATGACGATGAGAGCCTCATGCACATCAACGGACTGCGCGTCATCCATGGCGGCAGGCTGCTTGTCGCCGGCTGGGGCCGCGGCATGCATGATGATGGCTCGACCGACAGCCTCGGCAATCTCTTCACCATCGATCTCGAGACCAAGGCGGTCAAGAACCTGGGCGGCGGCCAGCCGGTGGGCAACCTCGACGGCCTGGAGCGCGGCACCCATGGCGACTTCCTGTCGACCGATTTCGTGGCGGGCGCCCTGCTGCGCATAAAGAAGGATGGTTCCTCCGAAACGCTCGTGGATCTAGCTCCCGGCAGCGCCGACCTCGACGTCATCGACAAGGGCCGAACCGCCATCGTTCCGCGGATGCTGGAGGATACGGTGACGGCCTATTCGGTGGATTGATGGTGTATCGCGCTTCGAGGGCCTTGCTCAGTCAGGACAACTCGCCACTCTTGGTTGGTAAGTAAAACAAAACGCCAATCAACTGACTCGCCAAGGTTTGCTCCATGACTGTCCTCCCTCGCGCGTCTACGCGCGGGGGAGGGGGACCGCCGAAGGCGGTGGAGGGGGAGGCGCCGCGAGTCCGATCATCGGCGGCACTTGCGGCACCCCCCCCCCCCCCCCCGGTGCCCCCGGGCCCCCGCCCCCCACAGCCCGTGGGGGGGGCACAAAAATGCCAAACCAGCCGGAGAGTGG
>JANPCA010000612.1:0-1529 GCA_031430715.1 Hyphomicrobiales bacterium
GAGCCGGTGACGATGGTCGCCTTTTCGGCCTCCCTGGCGCGGGCTTCCAAGGCGGCGGCGGCCTGCGGCTCCAGGGCGAGTGCCGAATCGTCGATCATCTCGCTCCACTGGCCGGCGCGGGTGAGGAACACGGCGATGCCGTCGCGCAGGCGGTTGGCGGTGACCAGCTGGCCCTTTTCGGTGGTGCTCATGATGCGGCTCTGAGGATTATGTCGCGGAAGTCTTCGTTGATGGGGAATGCAATGGTTTCGGCTAACCGAGGCGCGGGTACCCCCGGGACCGTCTCGAAGGCAAGTCCTTCGGCGGCGACCGAAACGGTTTCTTCCAGAGACGGCTCAAGGCAAGACATTCGCACCACCAGCTTGCCGGCCTTGGCCTCGCGGACGAGAATGTCGGTGGCGCCGTCAAACAGTTTGCCCTCGACAGGCACGCGCACCGCATCGCGCCGCGCACCTTCGAGCAGAGCAGGTGCGATGGCCCGGTCATGGACGATCACATCGGCCTCCTGCAGCTTGCGCTGGGCCTTGACGGTCAGCAGTTCCGGATCGTCGCCCGACGCGCTGATGAATGAAACCCGGCCCACCGGCGGCCTTGCCTCATCGGCGAACAGGCCTTCGACGCCCGCCAGATAGGTGCAGCTCTCTTCAGCGACGAAGGCATCGCGCACATCGCCAAAAAAGAAGCGCGACCAGAATGAGCGGCGGCGATTGCCCGCCGGGATGGTACTGGCCACCCGCTCGCGCAACTCCGCCCCGGCTTTGGCAAGTGAACCAAGGGCAGGGGGCAGCATGGCATCGATGCGGGCCCGCAGGCCCTGGCCCAGGATGGGTGCGGTTCCCTCGGTGCCGATGGCCACAACCAGGGGATCGCGGTCGACGATCGAGGGCACGATGAAACTCGATATCTCGGGCTGGTCGACGGCGTTGACCGGAATGCCGAAGCCCTGCGCATCGGCGGCGACCCTTGCACTCAAAGCGGGATCGGCGGCATAGACCAGGGTGGCGCCTTCGATGAGCGACGTGTGATAGACCTTGGCGATCCAGTTGACGCGCGGCGAGGCGGCCAGCTCGGGGTGCAGGGCAGGGGCGATGACGGCGATCCGCGCTTCCGTCTTGAGCAGCAGGCGGACCTTGCGCAGCGCCTCCTCGCCGCCGCCGACCACCACCACCGGGCGGTCTTTCAGGTCAAAGAAAATCGGGAAATAGCGCATCTTGCGTCTCCTCAACCGTTGGCCACGAGCTTGACTTCCAATCCGTCAAGGTCTGGCGAAAAAATGATCTGGCCAATTCCTCCGGTGTGTCCCGGCAACTCAAACAACTCTTGACTGGTGACCAGATCCCACAGCTTGATTTCTCCTGTTTCGCTGCCACTCACTAATGTTTTCCCGTCAGGGGAGAATGTGAGCGCCGTCACCTGTCCGGTGTGTCCCAGCAGAATAGCCTGTTCGTGTTCCATGTCCGCGGACCGGACCGCAATCGACTTGCGCGAAGTGCCTGCGGCGGACCTCTTTCCATCGGGCGAAAAGGCGA
>JANPCA010000613.1:0-2378 GCA_031430715.1 Hyphomicrobiales bacterium
CGCCGAGGGCAACCAGCTACACACCGGCTATGTCACCATGAATGTCACGATGGCGCCCTTCGACAATCTGAAGGTGCGGCAGGCGGTCAACATGGCAATTAACAAAGAGCGCATCGTGCGGCTGATCAACAACCGCGCCGCGCCAGCGTCCCAGGCGCTGCCGCCCGCCATGCCGGGCTATAACCTGGACAACAAGGGATATGCTTACGATCCCGAAGGCGCCAAGAAGCTGTTGGCGGAAGCGGGCGCGGGCGAGATCGCCACCGAGCTCTATACCATGAACGTCGATCCCAATCCGCGTATCGCGCAAGCCATCCAGCAGGATCTGGCGGCGGTCGGCATCAAGGCCGAAATCCGCTCGCTGGCCCAGGCCGAAGTGATAGCGGCGGGTGGCTCCGGCAAGGCGCCGATGATCTGGTCGGGCGGCATGGCGTGGATCGCCGACTTCCCCGATCCGGCCAATTTCTACTACGGCATCCTCGGCTGTGCCGGCGCCGTCGACGGCGGCTGGAACTGGTCGCGGTACTGCAACAAGGACCTTGACTCGCGCGCCACCAATGCCGATGCCATGGTGAAGGACGACCAGATGGCGGCGCGCACCGCGGAGTGGAAGGCGGTGTTCGACGATGTGCTGAAGGACGCGCCCTGGGCGCCGATCTTCAACGAGAAGCGCTTCACCTATCATTCGGCGCGGCTGGGCGGCGATGCGGCCCTGTTCACCGATCCGATCCATATTCCGGTGAACTACGATTATATCTTTGCCAAGGACGCGCAGTAGCGGGGTAGCATTTAACTCAACTGTCATCGCCGGGCTTGTCCCGGCGACCCATCGGGCCGCATGTTCAGCGTTTCGAGATTGTGGATAAATGGGTTGCCGGGACAAGCCCGGCAATGACAGGGTGGGGAGGTGGATTGGGAGTTAAATCAGGTATCGCCATGCATAAGCACACTCATACTATCCATCAGCACCAGAGTCATTTCGGCTGGAACCGCGACAACCCGCCGGTCGTCAGAATCGCGCCAGGGGAGTCGATCGAGTTTCACCCGGTGGATTCCTCGGGCGGGCAACTGACTGCGGAATCCACGCTGGCCGACATTGCCAGTTTGGATTTCGGCAAGGTCAATCCGGTGGCGGGGCCGGTGTTTGTCGAGGGCGCGGAGCCTGGCGATGCCATCAAAGTAACATTACTTAGTTTCGCGCCCTCGGGCTGGGGCTGGACGGCCAATATTCCGGGCTTCGGGCTGCTTGCGGACCAGTTCAAGGATGCAGCCCTGCATATCTGGACATATGATGCGCGGACGCTGGCGCCGGCCATGTATGGACCGGGGGGGCGTGTCCCGTTGAAGCCCTTCTGCGGCACCATCGGGCTGGCGCCGGCCGAAGCCGGAACCCATTCCATCGTGCCGCCGCGCCGCGTGGGCGGCAACATGGATATCCGCGACATGTCGGCCGGCACCGAGCTCTATCTCCCCGTCGAGGTGGCGGGCGGATTTTTCAGTGTGGGCGATACCCATGCCAGCCAGGGCGATGGCGAGGTGTGCGGCACGGCGATTGAAAGTCCGTGCTCTCTTGCAGCTAAATTCGAGTTGGTGAAACACGCCAATCTCGCCTTTCCGCGCTTCACCACGCCCGGCCCCGTGGCGCGCCACATGGATGTCAAGGGCTATGAGGTGACGACCGGCATCGGTCCCGATCTCATGGCAGGTGCCAGAGCCGCCGTGTCGGGCATGATCGATCTTCTGTCGAAACGCTACAACATGAGTGCGGTTGATGCCTACATGCTGTGCAGTGTCTGCGGCGATCTCAGGATCAGCGAAATCGTCGACATTCCCAACTGGGTCGTGTCGTTTTATTTCCCACGCATCGTTTTCGAATGACGGATGAGGCGCTGCTCAGCATCGAGGGGCTGACGGCCGGGTTCAACACCGAAGATGGCTTTGTCCGTGTCGTGGAGGACTTGCGTTTCACACTCCGGGCGGGCGAGACGCTGGGGCTGGTTGGCGAATCCGGCTGCGGCAAGAGCGTCACGGCCCAGACCATCATGCGCCTCCTGCCGTCGCCGCCATCGCGCATCGAAGCGGGCCGCATCCTGTTCGAAGGCGAGGATCTGGCGCGTGTGCCGGAACGCCGCATGCAGAAGATCAGGGGCGAGCGCATCGGCATGATCTTTCAGGAGCCGATGACCAGCCTCAATCCCACCCAGCGCATCGGGCGGCAGATCGCCGAAGTCCTCGTCCTGCATCGCGGCCTTACTTATGCGAAAGCCAAGGGTGCCGTGATCGGCGTGCTGGGCCAAGTTGGCATCGGCAACGCGGCGCGGAGGCTCGAGCAATATCCCCATGAATTGTCGGGTGGTCTGCGGCAGCGGGTGATGATC
>JANPCA010000614.1:0-2230 GCA_031430715.1 Hyphomicrobiales bacterium
TCGACAGGTCCTTCTGCGCGACCGCGCGCACGATGTAAGGCGTTACCAGAACCACCAATTCGCTTTGGCGGTTGACGAAATCGCGACTTTTGAACAGCGCGCCGAGCACCGGCAGGTTCATCAGGCCCGGCAAGCCATTGATCTGCTGCTTGGTTTGATCCTGGATCATGCCGGCAAGTGCGAGTGAACCGCCGGAGGGAAGTTCAACCGACGTGTCAGCTCGCCTTACGCTCAGGGACGGGACTGTGATTCCAGCAGTCGTGATGGCGCCCTCGGTGGACAACTCCGATACTTCTGTCATGATTTTCAAGCTGATCCGCCCCTCGGAAAGCACTACTGGGGTGAAGTTCAGGCCGACGCCAAATTTCTTGAATTCAACAGTCGGCTGACATTGGCTTCCGCCCGTACAACTGACTCCTGTGATGACAGGAAATTCGCCTCCGGCGAGAAACGTCGCGGATTCGCCGGAGATCGACGTCAGATTCGGCTCCGCCAAGGTACGAACCACCCCGGCGCGCTCCATTGCACGCAAAGTCGCGGTCACGCCGCGATAGCTCACACTGATGGCGTTGGCATTAAGCGGTTGGTTTACCGGGAATTGATTGACGTTGGTCACACTAAGACCCGTCTGTCCGCTCGTTAAATCCGCGCTGAGGTTGACGCCAAGCTGCTTGATGACGTCGCGCCGGACCTCGGCGACCGTCACCTTGAGCATGACTTGGTCGCGGCCGCGCACGGTGATGCCGTTGACCACCTTGCTGCCGTCGCCGGCCAACCGCGCGGCGAGATCGTAGGCCTGTTGCGATTCCGCCGGGCTCGCCACCGAACCGGTGAGCATGATGCCGTCGGCAAGGCCCTCGACGGCGACGTCGGCGCCGGGCAGCGCCCGCTTGAGCGCCCCGCGAATGCCGTTCAGATCGCGCGTTACTGCGATGTCGAAGGCCATGAGCTGCTTGCCTTCGGCGTCGAAGAAATAAACGTTGGTTTGGCCGACCGCGACGCCGATGATATAGGCGCGGCGCGACGTGCGAACCACCGCGTTGGCGATCTTGGGATCGGCCACGAGCACGTCCTTGATGTCGCCGGGCACGTCCACGACGATGCTCTTGCTCACGCCCAGCGGGAGGAATTGAGCGGACTTGTCGCCGTAGACCTGGACCGCGGGTGAAGCGATCCGGCCGGACGGGTCGGCGGCGATAACCGGAGTGGAGCGGCCGAGCAATGCCGTGACGATCAGCGCCGCCAATGTTGCGGTGCGGACAAGCGTCGCGTTCGTCATGGACCTGCTCCTATGGGACATTACTTGCTGACACCGAAGCGGACGGTGTTGATTTCGGTCTTGCGGTCGTTGTCTTCAACCTGCTGCGTTTTGCTGGCGTCGAGCAGGCTGCGCAGCGCGAGCGACAGTGTTCCGAGCTGACGCGATGGGGTGAGCGTTTCAGCCTGGCGCGGCGCGATCTCAAGCGTCGCGGTCTTGCCCACGACGACGCGCTGACCGTTCTTCTCCTCGACCGTCTGGTCGATCGCCAGCACGCGAACATTGGCAAGGATCGTTTCGCTGGTCGGCGAGGCGTTCCTGTCGTTGTCCTTGGGACGGCGTGATAGGATCACGTCCACCCTGTCGTTCGGCAGGATGAAGCCGCCGGCGCCCGTTTCCGGCGAGATTTCGGTGGACACCGCGCGCATGCCGGATGGCAGGATCGCCGCCATGTAGCCGGCGGCGCCATTGGTCCTGATCAATTTGGCCTCGCGGATCGGCTCGCCCGCGGTGAACGGCGCGCGGGTGATCGCTCCGTTCAACTCCTCGATGGCGTTCGGCTTGTCTTTCTTGGTGATGTAGCTCTCGCCGGTCGTTGCCGCGGGCCATGCCTGCCACTGCAGGTCCTGGCCGGACATCGCCGTGCCCATGCCAATGTCGCTCTTGGCGATCAGCACATCGGTCGTTTCGAGCTGGGCGACAGGCGGGGGTGCTTCGGGCTTCGGCGGCTCTTCGCTACCGACAAGAAACGCCGCTGCTCCGCCCGCTGCGAGGGCAACCGTCAGCACAAGAATACGTGCGGCTTTCATAACGCTTCACTCACTCTGTTACGGACACGACGGCCGGTACACGAACCGTCTTTTCTCACCTAGTGACTCGGCAGTGCGGGAGCCGAACTCCACTGGATTTACGCAGGCAAACGTCAATTCGTGGTTAACGGTGCGTATCCAAATGCGGTTAAAAATGTCTTGA
>JANPCA010000615.1:0-4853 GCA_031430715.1 Hyphomicrobiales bacterium
TGCCAATGGGCGGGGTCCTTGCTGGGCGCCGCATAGACGAGGTCGCCCAGGGCCAACACGTCGGCGGGCAATTTGACCTCATCGCCGAGGCGCGAGCCATCGGCATAGGCCCTGGCCCATTTCAGAAGCTCGAGCGGGATGGTGGCCGTCTCGCGCTCGGGGGCTTGGGCGCCATCGGGCTTCAGGCGCGGCTGCAGGCCGATGACAGCGGCTTCTTCTGTGAGTTCAAGCACCACGGCCAGACGCCAGGGCGCCACGTCGGCTGGCACTTTGCGGTCCTTGAGCAGCGGACCCCAGTCGCTGGTGCTCAGTTCGACTTTGCCAAGGGGGCCACGATAACCGCGCTTGCGGTCGAAGCTGATGAGGCCGCGGGCCAATGACTGACGGGCGTAAATCTGCAGTTTGGGATCGAGCGTGGTGCGCACCGAAAGCCCACCCTTCTCCAGCTTGTCCTTGCCATACATGCCGATCAGTTCGCGGCGCACTTCCTCGGCGAACGATTCGGCGGCGAAGAGCTGGGCACCGACGGGCCGCGGGTTCACTTCGAGGGGTTTGGCTTGCGTGGCCTTCATCTCCTCCCCGGAGACAAAGCCATTGTCGAACATCTGCTGCAGCACCCAATTGCGCCGTTCGATGGCACGCTCCTTCTGGCGGAAGGGGTGGTAATTGTTAGGACCCTTGGGCAGGGCCGCCAGATAGGCCAGTTCCGCAAGTTCTAGCTGGTCGAGGGACTTGCCGAAATAGTTCAGCGAGGCGGCGGCGACGCCATAGGAATTAAAGCCTAGAAATATCTCGTTGAGATAGAGCTCGATGATCTGGTCCTTGCTGAAGGTCTGCTCGATGCGCTGCACCAGGAGCGCTTCCTTCAGCTTGCGGTTCAGCGAGCGCTCGTTGGTGAGCAAGAAGTTCTTGGCCACCTGCTGGGTGATGGTCGAGGCCCCGACGATCTGGCCGCGGCCCGCCATTTTCACCTGAACATAACGCACCGCGGCGGACGCGATGCCCATCCAGTCGAGGCCGCCATGGGTGAAGAAGGTCTTGTCCTCGGCCGAGATGAAGGCCTCGATCAGGCGCTTGGGCATCTGGTTGACCGGCACGAAAAGGCGGCGCTCCTCGGCATATTCGGCCAGAAGCGAACCGTCGGCGGCATGGATGCGGGTCATGACCGGCGGCTCATAGGTGGCAAGCTGCTTATAGTCGGGCAGGTCTTTGGACGAATCCCAGATCACATAGGCGGCAACCCCCACCAGTCCGAGGAACAGGAAGAAGCCTACCGTGAAGAGCCAGCCTAAGAACCGCAGCATTGTCCGATCTGCACCTGCCCGTTGCCGGGGCCGGATATCACAACCGCCAGTCCCGCTACAGGAAATTCGCTAGGCTGCGATTGTGGCTGTTGGGAGGCGTGAGGATCGGCGGCGGCGGAGGATGCGGAGGAGTCCGGCAGGAAAATCGGCGAGGGCTGGCAGCGGATCGGTGGCTGACAAGGTGGCATAGGCCGACGCGCCGCCAACTTGCCGCAGATAGTCCGTAAGCCGGAGCCTGCCATCACGGATGTCGAGTAGGGCCGGTATCACATCGCGCGCCGCGTAGATCCAGGAGTGGCCAGCGGCGGCCCGCCCGGGCGTCACCGCCAGACCGTTGGCGTGCTGCCAGACGGCGAAAGCGAAATTGACGCCCGCGGGCAAGCCCAGCGCATGCCAGGTCCAGATGCGCGGATTGACGTCGATCAGCTTGTAACGCCGGTCGCGCGGATCGAGCATGAATTCGATCTCGGCGAGGCCGCTATAGTTCAGCGACTTCAAGAAGGCCTCGGCAGCGCGCTCGAATGGCATTGGACCCAAGGTCTCGACGAAGGTGCCGGTGCCGGCCTGGCGCGGCTTTTGCCGGGTGCGCCTGGCGGTCATGACAACTCGTGGCGCACCATCCTGGTAGAAGGCGCAATAGGAAAACTGATTGGTGCCATCGTCGGGGATCAACTCCTGGACGATCAGGCCGCCGGCACCTGCAAGCCGCAGGGCTTCATCGAACAGCCTCAGGAATTGCGTTGCGTCTTCGGCGCGCCAGGCCTTGGCGGCGGTCAGCGCATTGTTGCCCTCCTTCATGGCGGGCTTCAGAATGAGCGGATAGGTCAAGTCCGCCGTCTCCGCCGCGGTACTGCTGGATATCCGGTAGGTGCGCGGATGGCTGATCCTCAAGTCTTCGGCGCGGCCATAGGTGAGGGTCTTGTCGCCGGCCCAGCGGGTCACCTGCCAGGGCGGTGTCGAAAGGCAGTAGAATTGTCCGAGCCGTTCATAGTGATTGGTGACGAGGCGCACTTCGCGGTCGCCCGCCGGGATCAAGAGCCAGCCCCGGGCATCGCCTGCCGCGGCATAGTTGATGAGCCAGCCGAGAGCGCCGTCCGCTTCGGCACCGGGCCAATCGGCGATGGTTTTGGTGTAGCGGCTGTAGCGGGCCACCGGATTGGCACCGGGGAGAAAGCGGATGGGGATGCCGAGCGGTCCCAAGCTGCGCGCCACGCCCAGTGCTCCGCAATCACCGCCCATCAGCAGCACACCGGGAATATTGGGCTGGGGATCAGCAGCGAACATGGCTAGCGCACCGCGCGCTGCCGCCCCCGAGTGGCTGGCAACGCTAGCGCCCCGCCTGTAGGCAAGTGCGCCGTCCGTCATTGCGACCTCGCCGCCACCTGGAGGGTGAAATACTTGTCGATGGCGCGGGCCATGGCGGAGGCCACCTTGTCGCGCCATAGGGGTGAAGTCAGCTGGCTTTCGTCGTGCTTGCTCGACAGATAGCCCAGTTCCACCAGAACCGATGGCACGTCGGGGGCCTTCAGCACCACAAATCCCGCCGACCGCAAAGGCTTGCCGGTGAATTTGGTGACCGCCTTCATCTCGCCCACCGCACCGCGCGCGAAGAACGTGGCATGGTTCTTCGATTCGCGCTGCACGAGGTCGATCAGGATGTCGGTCACTTCTTCACTCTCGAGCCCAAGATCGATGCCGCCGATGATATCGGCGCGGTTCTCCTTGTGGGCGAGCGCCTCCGCCTCGGCGTCGGAGGCCTTCTCCGACAGGGTATAGATGGTGGCGCCCCGGGCCTCCTGGCCGCGCACGGTGTCGGCATGGATGGCGATGAACAGGTCGGCCTCATTGTCGCGGGCCACCCGGACGCGTTCCTTCAGCGACAGGAACTTGTCGCCCGAGCGTGTCATAACGACTTCGTAGTTGCCGCGCTTCGACAGGATGTCGCGCAGGCGCAAGCCAAAGGCCAGCACCACGTCCTTCTCCTTGGTCCGGTGGCGGCCGATGGCACCGGGATCAACGCCGCCATGGCCGGGGTCGATGACGATCAGGCGGCGGCCATCGGGCCGAAGCTTTGGCGGTGCCTCGTCTTTCGCCTCGGGCGCTGGCTCAGTGCCGGGCTTGGGTCGGGGAATGGGTGCGGCGCTGGCAATGTCTTCCGCCGCCTCTCCGGCATTGGCTTCGGCGATGGCGTCGCGCGAAATGTCCTCGTCCGACTTGTAGGCGGCGCGGAAGGCTTCCGCTGTGGTTTTCACCAGGTCGACGACGATGCGGGCGGGTTGGCCGCCTTTCCGGTCGACGATGAAGGACTTTTCGATCAGCACCGGGCCTTCGGTGTCGATGACGATGCGCGAGCGGCCGGCATCGACCTCGCCATAGCGGAAGGCCGTGATGAGGCCGCGGGTCTTGGTCCCTGAATCGGGGGCCAAGTCGAAGCGCACGCCCGGCAGGTCGATCATCACCCGGTAGGGATCGGGAAGCACATAGACGGTGTAGCTGACAGCACCCGAGAGATCGGCCACGAAGCGGGTGCGCGTCCCGTCGCCGCCGATGCGCACCCCGGTGGCGGCGGTTTCGGTGGCTCGCGCCGTGGCCGGCAGCAGCGTCAGATTCAGCAGCAGCAGCAGACAGACCGCCGCGGCGCCCGCCGCGATGCGGCGGCCAAGGTCCATGCCGGGTTGCGAGCCTCTTGCCATTTGGGGCCAAGCTAGTCCCGGGCCAGTTAACCATTGGTTGCCGTTGCCGCCCCAGCAGGAAGCTTGCAAATCCGAAGCCCTGCACATAAAAGGGGCGCCGTCACCCGAATGTCATCGCCGCGAATCTGCGGCAGCAACATGACCGGGCGTCAGATTTCGCTTGGAATGGGGTCCGGATGGTTAGATCATCCTCAATCCAACGCGGTTAAGGCCCGAGAACCCTCGGAGGGGTTCGTAAAGGCCATCGAATGAACCGTTCCGGTCACTCCGGGACATGAGGACAATCTTGGGCATGACCCACGCCACGTCGGGAGCGCAGCTGGGAGGCCGGTTTTCATCGGTCCCAGAAACAGTGCCGCCCCATGACGCCGGCCTTGTCGGCCCCCCATCTCGCAGCAGCATCCCGAGGCTCATGCCGTATCTCCAGACCGGAGCGGAGAGCCCATCAGCCTTGCCGTGCGCCTGCGCAAAGGAACAGACACCATGGGCAGCAAAATGCTCATCGATGCCAGCCACCAGGAGGAGACCCGCGTGGTCGTCCTCAAGGGCACTCGCATCGAGGAATTCGACTTCGAAAGCGCCGCACGCCGTCAGCTGAAGGGCAATATCTATCTCGCCAAGGTGACGCGCGTCGAGCCGTCCCTGCAGGCGGCCTTCGTGGAATATGGCGGCAACCGCCATGGCTTTCTCGCCTTCGCGGAAATCCACCCGGACTATTACCAGATTCCGCTGGCCGACCGCATGGCGCTGCTTCAGGAAGAAGAGGAAGACCACGCCCGCGAGCATGACGAGGACGACAATGGCAATGGCCATCGTTCATCGAAGCCCGAGCGCCACAGCCGCCGCGATCGCGGTG
>JANPCA010000616.1:0-7603 GCA_031430715.1 Hyphomicrobiales bacterium
AGCTCGGCGACAGTCAAATCCAACCGCGTCACCGCTATCGTCATGGCAAACCTCCAGAGCGAATCAACCACCCCAGAGAATCATCACAGCTCGACAATCCAATATCACGATTGAGTCAGTTCATCTGACGGTTGGTATGAGTACGGTTTTCCTCTCCTTGGGGAGAAGGGAAAATCACGATTCCATCGGCCTCAGCTCCTTCAAGAGCTTTTCCTTGATGGCGCGCGCATAGTCGTCGAAGTCGCGGGCCGGTTCGACGAAGGCGTAGGCGCCGGTGATCACCCGGTCGCGGTAGTAGGCCTCAAGCGTAGGGTCGTCGGCCATGATCGGCAGGCCGTTGACAATAATGCCCGCCGCCTTGGCCCGCTGCCGCGCCTGTTCCAAATCCACGGTGGAATTGTCCGGTCCATCCCCCGAAACGTCGATCACCAGGCGGAATCCGTCATAGTCATTGATCTCGATCAACGCCCGGCTGTCATCGATGCCGGAGGCGATCGATGTGGCGCTGGCCCTGAGCCAGCGGCGGATCAAGCCGATGCGGAAGCCGAAGGCCTTGGCATCGCGCGCCGAAGCAAGCACGGTGAAGGGCAAGACCACGCGGGTCTCGCCCGGCGCCCCCCATTGCACCACCGCGACGGCGGCTCCCAAGGGTTTGAGGCGCTCGATGGCCTCGAGGACTTCCGCATCGCGGAAAGCCAGCGCCAGCCCGTCCAATTGCAACTGGAACTCCTTGCGGTCGACGGAAGCCGAACTGTCCAACGCCAGGACCAATTCGATGGCCACCGGCGTCTGCTGCGCCAGGGCAGGGCCGCACAGGAGGGCCATGGCGACCAGCCGCGACGCCATGCCACGCGAAGCGGACCGCGGGAGCGCCCATATCCCACGCCAAGAGAACCCCATGCGCCTCAATCTGCTCGAAATCGCCGCCGCCATCGCCCTCACCCTGGCCGCCATCATAGCATCGGTGTCGGGGGCCAATGCCAGCGACATCGCGGTGACCGGCGCCTTCGCCCGGGCTTCCGCCACGCCCATGGCAAAGTCGGGGGCGGTCTATCTCACAATCGTCAATCACGCCTCCGAAGCGGACCGGCTGCTTGCCATTTCGACGCCAGCCGCTTCCAGCGCTGAACTGCACCAATCGGTCATGGATGGCGATGTCATGAAAATGGAACCGAAGGACAATGTTGAACTGCTGCCCGGCGCGACACTCGAGATGGGTCCCGGCGGCCTACATCTGATGCTGACGGGCCTGTCAGCGCCCCTGAAACAGGGCGGCAGCATCGAAATGGTCCTGACTTTCGAAAAAGCCGGGGACATGAAAGTCACCGTGACCGTTGAAGGCGTTGCCGCCAATCACGCCTCGGGCGGCTGATCGGGCTCAGCTTCCGCTTCGCGCAGCGGCTTCAGCGCCTCGTCCTCGGCCCGGATGCGCCAATAGAGCAAGGCGGCATTCAGCACCGCGAACAGGATCGCGTACCACCACAGTCCGAAAGCCATGGGCAGGATGAAGATTTCACCGGCCACGACCAGGTAGTTGGGATGGCGGAAATACTTGTAGGGGCCTTCGTCCACCAGGGTTTCGCCCGGCACCACGATGATCCGCGTCGTCCAGCGGCTGCCCAGTGCGGCGATGATCCAGCCGCGCGCCGCTTCCAATACGACATAGGCATAGATCCACGGCCAGCTCACTTCCGGGGCCCGCGCCAGCACCAGATACCACAGGCCCGCCAGCCAGACGCTGTGCAGGACCACGAACAGCGGGTAGTGGCCGGAAGCGACTTCGAAGCCGCCCTGGGCCAGCAGCTTGTTGGTGTTGCGCCGGGCGATATAGAGCTCGGCCAGCCTTTGCAGGGTGACGAGCGTCAGGATGGTGATGCTGATCCACATGGGATCAGTGTAGCATGGTTAGGAAGCTCGCCGTAAAGCCCGGCCCCAGCGCCGAAATGAAGCGGCGGCCTTTTGAAGGTGCGGCCAATTCGCGCTCCAGTACGAAGAGCACGGTGGGGGCCGACATGTTGCCATGGCCGCGCAACACCTCGCGCTCGTTGGCAAGCCGGCCCTGTCCGGTCTCGAAGGCCTGTTCGAGGGCCAGCACCACCTTGGCGCCGCCGGGATGGAAACAGAAGCTGTCGATGTCGGCGAAGCTCTTGCCATGATGGCTGAGGAACTTGTCGGCAGCGGGCCTCAAATCGGTGGCGGCGAGGTCCGGAATGCTGCGCGAAAAGATGGCGCCGAAGCCCTGGTTGTCGAGCCGCCAGCCCATGACATCGATGGTGCCGGGCCAGGTGTGCTCGCCGCTCAGTTCGATTGCCCCCAGCCCATCGCCCCTGGTCGAAACCACGCAGGCCGCCGCGCCATCGCCGAACAGCGCCGTGGCGATGATGTTGGATTTGGTCATCTCGTCGGGCCGGAAGGCCAGCGTGCAGAGTTCGATTACCACCAGAAGGACAATCGACCCGGGTTCGCCGCGCGCCAGCCGTGCTGCCAGCGACAAGCCCGAGGCGCCCCCGGCGCAGCCAAGGCCAAAGACGGGTATGCGCTTCACGTCGTCGCGAAAGCCCATGCCGCTCATCACCCGGGCCTCGATCGAGGGGGTTGCAACTCCTGTCGAAGACACCGTGACGATGGTGTCGACCTCGGCCGCCGCGATCCCGGCCCGCTCCAATGCGGCGCTGGCGGCCGCGCGAAACAGCGCTTCGGCGCCCTCAAGAAACGCTTCGCTACGCTCCGGCCAGCCCTTGTCCTTGCGGAACCACTCATAAGGCCTGACCGAATAGCGGCAATCGATGCCGGAATTGCCGAACACCGGCATCAAGCGTTCGAAATCGATATGACGCCCGGCGAAGATCGCGGTGGCCTCGCGAATCACGTCTTCCGTCCGCAAGATATGCGGCGGCACGGCGGTCGCAAGGCTCAAGAGTTTGGCGTCCATTCAGGTCTCCTCTGCATCCACTACGCTTGCCGGCTGCCGTTCCGGCCATGCATAACGATCACATTCGCGCGAGTCCCTCTTGGAAACCACAGAAATCCTTTTGCTTTTCGGCGGCGGCCTGCTGGCGGGCTTCATCAACGTCATGGCGGGCGGTGCCGGTTTCATGACGTTTCCGCTGCTCCTGGCGGCGGGCATGAGCGAGATCGAGGCCAATGCGTCGAATTTCGTGGCCGTTCTTCCCGCCAATCTCGTCGGCACTTTCGTTTATCGCAAGCAACTGGCCGAGGTGCGCCGCCATCTGATACTGCGCCTGGTGCTGGCGGTGGCGGGCGGTATTCTCGGGTCCTCGATCCTGATCTTCACGCCACAGGAATCGTTTCAGCGCATCGTTCCGTGGCTTCTGACCTTCGCCACGCTCTCCTTCGCGCTGGGGCCCTGGATCAAGACGCGGCTCGAACGCGACTTCGCCTTCGACGGACGGCGCTGGCTGTGGCTGTCCTTCGTTCTGGAATTCCTGGTCTATGTCTACGGCGGCTATTTCGGGCTTGGCATGGGCATCATCCTGCTCGCCATCCACGCGATCTTCTCTGCCATGAGCATCCATCAGGCCAATGCGCTCCGCAATGTCACCATTGCCCTGATGACACTCGTCAGCATCCTGATCTTTTCTGGGGCGGGCGTCATCCGCTGGCTGCCGTCGCTCATCATGATGGCGGGCGCCATGCTGGGCGGTTATGCCACGGCGCGCATCGCCATGCGGGTTCCGGCGGTCATCGTGCGCAACGGTATACTGACCTGGGCCGTCTGCCTCACGGCGCTGGCGTTTTGGCGCTATCGCTAAGCCCGGCCTCGCGGTGCGCCGCGTAGAGCCCCGTAGCCACAATCAGCACCATGCCGAGCATGGCGGTGAAATCGGGAATCTCGCCGAACACGACGACCCCTGACAAGATGGCGAAGACCATGATCGAATAGCGGAACGGTGCTGTCCCAGAGAGATCGCCAAGGCGGAGCGTCGCCACCATGAAGAGATAGCCCGATGAGAGGAACACGGCGGCCAGCGCCAGCAGGCCGAACTGCCGGGCATCCGGCCAGATCAATCCGCTCCACAGGCATAATGCAGAACCACCTGCGGTGACGAAGATGGCGTTGGCCAGCGCCACGATCTGCGTCGGCACCCGCGAGGTGATGCGTTTGGTCACCAGGTCGCGCACCGCCACGGCGAAGACGATGAGCAGCGCCAGGAGATCATAGACATTGAAGGAGGCGGGCGATGGCCTGACGATCATCAGGACACCGATGAAACCCAGCACGATGGCCGAACCGCGGCGGATGCCAATGTGCTCCTTCAGGAACACCATGGACATCAGCGCCACGGCCAGCGGCACGGCCTGCATGATCGAGGTGATATTGGCGATTTCCATGTGCATGAGTGCTGTCACGAACATCACGGTGGCAATCAGGTCGAGCGTGGCGCGGATCATCACCCGGTTGCTGCGCATTTGCACGATGCCGCCGAGGATGCCCATGTGCAGGCAGATGGCGGCGATGATCAGCATGGCCATGCCACCGCGCAGCATGATGATCTCGCCCACCGGCAGGCTTTGCCCGACGATCTTGATCAGCGTGTCGTTTGCAACGAAGGAGCCCATGGCGAGAACCATGTAGACTCCGGCCCGCAGTGCCGTGTTTTCTTGCAGATTGACCATGGCGAAGCACTAGCCCGGAATGCGTTCCGGCCCAAATGCGCCAGACGCGGGGCTACCCCCCCGTGACGCTCATGTAGCGGGCGACGGCGGGCTTGTTGTGGCGGCGGTCGATGATGAAGTCGTGGCCCTTGGGCTTGCGCGAAATGGCTTCGTCGATGGCGGCATTGAGGAGTTCGTTGCCTTCCGACGCCCGGAGCGGCGAGCGCAGATCGGCGGCATCCTCTTGGCCCAGGCACATATAGAGCGTGCCGGTGCAGGTGAGCCGCACCCGGTTGCAGCTTTCGCAGAAATTATGGGTGAGCGGCGTGATGAAGCCGAGCCTGCCGCCGGTTTCCTTGACCCGCACATAGCGCGCCGGGCCGCCCGTCTTGTAGGGAATGTCTTCCAGCGTGAACTGGTCCATCAAGGACGCACGCACCATGGACAGCGGCAGATACTGGTCGGTACGGTCACCATCAATATCGCCCAGCGGCATGGTTTCGATGAGGGTCAAGTCCATGCCTTCCCCGTGCGCCCAGCGCAGCATTTCGGGGATTTCCGCGTCGTTGACGCCCTTCAGCGCCACGGCATTGATCTTGATGGCAAGCCCCGCCTCTTGCGCCGCGCGGATGCCCTCTTTGACCTTGGCCAACTCGCCCCAGCGGGTGATGGCCTTGAACTTCTTGTCATCCAGCGTGTCGACCGAGACATTGATGCGGCGGACGCCATTTGCGGCGAGGCCTTCGGCATGCTTTGCCAACTGGCTGCCGTTGGTGGTCAGCGTCAATTCCTCCAGCGCGCCGGACGCCAAATGCCGTCCGAGGCTCTCGACCAGCGTCATGATACCCTTGCGCACCAGGGGTTCTCCACCGGTGAGGCGCAGTTTCCTGACGCCCTTGTCGATGAAGGCCGCGCACAGCCGGTCCAATTCCTCAAGCGACAGCAGATCGCGCTTGGGCAGAAAGGTCATGTCCTCGGCCATGCAATAGACGCAGCGGAAATCGCAGCGGTCGGTGACCGACACGCGGAGATAGGAGACATGCCGGCCAAAGGGGTCGATCAGCGGGGAGGAAGGGGTCATGCGGTATATCTGGCCATATACAGCGCCCTGGTCAAGGACGAACCATGCGGCTTCACGTCACTTTCGCGTTGCGCTGCAGCCACAGCTTGAACTTGGTGATGGCCTCGGCCCGCCGTTCGCCGCCCTCGGCCGGCTCGATGATGTAATAGGCATGGTCCTTCTTGATGACCGTCTCGAACAATTGCACCAGGCGCCCCGAGGCCAGATCGTCGGCGATCAGCGAGCGCGGGCAAAGCGCGATACCTTGTCCCGCCAGCGCCGCCGCCCGTAGCAGGTTGAAATCCTCGAAGATCGATCCGGGCGATGGCCCCATGTGCTTCAACCCCGCATGGCGCATCCAGTTCTGCCAGTCCACCCGGTCGGTGTCATGCAGCAGGGGCTTGCCCGGAATGGCCTCCGGGCTGGTGAAGGGGCCTTCCTTCTCGAGATAGATCGGGTTGCACACCGCCACCGTGTCGCCCTCCAGAAGCCGGGTCGCGCGGCAGCCCTCCCAGTCGCCCCGGCCCCACAGGATGGCGATGTCGCACTCGTTGAAATCGAGCCGTTGGCTGGCGAAGGCATAGATGATCTTGACCGAAATCTCCGGATGGTCGCGGAAGAAATGCGACAGGCGCGGTATGAGCCAGATTGTTGCAATGGAGGGCAGCGCCGCGATGGTCAGTGCCGGGCCTGAATCACTCTGCGACAGGCGCTTGCAGGCCGCCGCCATGATGTCGAAGGCTTCCGCCAGGGACCGCGCCAGTTCCGCGCCCTTCGGCGTGGGCACCGTCTGGCGGCCTTGCCGGTCGAACAGCGTCATGCCGAACCATTGTTCGAGCTGGCGCACCTGGTGGCTCACCGCCGATTGCGTGACGTTCAGCTCATCGGCGGCGCGTGAAAAACTGCCCGAACGCGCCGCGGCTTCGAAGCAGCGCAGCGCATTGAGGGAGGGCAGGCGGGCCATGTGAAGCTCCATGAGGAATTCTCATGGAGTATGTGAGCGATGATCTTTTGACTCAAGTCCCGTTCAAGGGCGAGAAAGCGGCAGTCCCATATCCGGAGCCTGCGCCCATGTCCGCCATTGATCGTCCCAGCCTCGTCGACTACCGCAACAATGGCCGCAAGCCCAAGCCCACGTTTTCGGCGCCTGAAATGCAGCGCCGCCAGGACGCGATCCGTGGCTGGATGGCCAGGAGCAACGTCGATGCCTGCCTGTTCACCTCCTACCACAACATCTGTTATCTCTCGGACTTCCTCTATTGTTACTTCGGCCGCAAATACGGCCTGGTGATCACCCAGAAGCAGGCGACCTCGGTGACAGCGGCAATCGACGGCGGCCAGCCGGCCAGACGCTCCTTCGGCGACAACATTACTTACACCGACTGGTCGAAGGAGAATTACTTCTCGGCCGTGCAAGGCCTGGTGAAGGGCGCCAAGCGCATCGGCATCGAATTCGATCATGTGAACATTGATTTCCGCAAGCAGTTGCAGGATGCGCTGCCCGGCGTCGAACTGGTCGACGTGGCCGCTCCCGCCATGAAATTCCGCATGATCAAAAGCTCCGAGGAGATCAAGCACATCACCAAGATGACGCGCATCGCCGATATGGGCGGTGCCGCCGTGGTCGAGGCCACCGCCGTCGGCGTTCCCGAACACGAAGTGGCGCTGCATGCGACACAGACCATGGTGCGCGAGATCGCCCGCGTCTGGCCCCATGCCGAACTGATGGACACCTGGACCTGGTTCCAGTCCGGCGTCAACACCGATGGCGCCCACAATCCGGTCACCAGCCGCAAGATCAGGCGCGGCGACATCCTCAGCCTCAACTGCTTCCCGATGGTGGCGGGCTACTATGTGGCGCTCGAGCGCACGCTGTTTGCCGAAACGGCATCGAAGGAACATCTCCGCCTGTGGGAGATCAATTGT
>JANPCA010000617.1:0-18681 GCA_031430715.1 Hyphomicrobiales bacterium
CTCGCCGCCGAACGGCGCCATGTTGAACTTGATGGTCTCCTCATCCCAGTTGTTGGGCGGACCTGAGAGATACTTGACGATGAAGTCCCAGTTGAAATCATTGCCGCACGTCGACACGGGGCTTTGATGTTCATGCAGGATACCCAGCGCGTGGCCGATCTCATGCAGGATGATGCCCTTGGGTTCCGGCTGGTCGAGCACGGCGGGATCGGCCGCATCGAAACCTTCGAGATTGAGCGTGGGTTCTTCCTGGGCGGTATAGACCACGCTGTTCTGCCCAAGCTGCGACCAATAGCCGGGCTGGCTATAGGAAATGCGGATTTGCGATTGGCGGCCATTGGGATCGCACACGCGCGGGCTGCCCTTCTTGCCGAAATCGAGCTTCAGGCCCATGCCGGCATCGCCCGACCACAGCGAGGAGATTTCGGCGACCTTGGCATTTGTGGCGGGATTGCCGCCCATGAAGCAGACGCGGAGCTTGGCGAATGACGGCGGCCATTGCACCATGCGGCTGTACATGCCGCGCGCCTGGTCGCTGCTGTCCATCTTTTCGAGGGCCTTGATGCCCGCCATCACCCGCTTCTGATACACCATCGGCATGCCACCCTTGCCCTTGGGGTCGTGGGCATTGGCGCCGCCCGCCACAACCACAGCCGCAAGCGCCACACTGCAGCCAAGCGCGAATATCCTGAATAGCGTCATTCGAATCCGTCCTCCGGAGAAACTGTTAGGCCTCGGCGGGAAGCTAACACAGCCGCCACCATGGGCAAGCCCCAAGCTGATCCTGGACTGCGTTGAAACTTCGGGCGCATGGCGGCGGGATTGTGAAACGCTCAAGGTCTGGCGGCCTGAAAGATGAATTCGCTGCTGGGCTCGTCGCCGGCGCGGGCGATGCGGTGAAAGCCCGGAATCTGGCCTTCGCTGACGGCGTTGGCGGCGGCGATCACCGCCGGCTTCACCTTCAGTTCGAAAAGCTCGTTGGCGGTGAATGTCGGCTCCGGCATGGATGAGAGCGCCGCGATCAGAGCCCGCGCGAAGACCGAATGGCCGCCGCCGCCGCCATCCTCGACAGGTTCCTCGCCGCCCGAGGCCATGAGTTGCCGCGACTTCAGCCGCGAGGCCTTGGCGAGATAGCGATTGCGCGCTTCGCCCCCTGGCGTTTCCGTGGCACCGCCGCGCGCCAGCCCGCCCGCGTAACAAGAGTCCGAGATGATCAGAATTGACTGGGCATTCATCCGCTTCAGCTCGCGGGTAATGTCGTCGGCCGCATACCAGCTATAGTCATGGTTGGCCTCGCCATCGACCGGCACCCAATAGGCGCCGAGATCGGGATCGTTCTCGCCGTGGCCCGCATAGTAAATCAGCAACTGGTCCTCGGCGGCCAGCCTGCGCCGCACCTCGTAGAGCGTCTGCTGGATCCGCGCCTTGTTGGCATCCTTCAGGAACAGGTCGAGTGGCCCGCCATCGCCGTCGATCGAGGTAACGAAACCGAATCGGGTTGTCAAAGCCTGGGCAATGGCCTCGGCATCGGCGATGGGCGTCTTGAGCGGCGGAAAGGCCGGATCGGCATAATTCTGGTTGGCGATGATAAGCGCCACCTTGCGGGCCGGTGCTGACACCACCGGCTCCTCCGGCTTGTCGCGAATCCTGAGATCGGTGGCGGCCAGCGTCTCGTAGTTCGCCCCCAGCGCGCGGATGGCAATGCTGAACTTGCCCGCCGCATCGCCAATGTCGCGGCGGAACTGCCCGTTCGCATCGACCGGCACCAGTTCGCCGTCGATGATCGCCATCAAGGCCTTGGCCGCACCCGTATAACGAGCGGCGACCGTGAAGCTCTGTTCCTCAATGGCGGAGGCCCCGCGTTTGGGGCTTGGCGAAATGATCTCGATCTCGCCTTGCTGGCGTGGCGGCGGTCCGGCCCGCGGCGCCAGCAAGGTGAGATCGAGGTTCGAGGCCATGAACATCGGTTCCTGACGCCAGTCTTCAGGAACGCTCTGGTTCCGGGCCTCGAAGGACTTGGCGAGAGCCCGCGCCACATCGGCGATCTTCACGCTCGATTCGGAGCGCATCAATTCCGAAACCCTGAAGATCAGGGCGCCGAGCTGCTTGCCGTCGGCACCTTGCTTGTACTCGTAGGCCATGCCGCTCTGATCGGACGCATAGAGCACCGCGAAATGTCCACTGCCGAACAGTGGCGCTAAACCTTGCGCCTCGAAATTGTTCTGGATCGGCGGAAACCCGTCATACTGGTTGATGACATCGCCATCGGCCGCCCAGGCCGGAGGCGCTCCCGCCTGCTGCTGCAGCGCCACGAGGTCGCCATTGCCAGCCAGCCTGGTGTCGATGATGAGAAACGCGTCCGCCCCCCGGTTGCGAACCCGCGTCACGAAGTTTGAAACCTCGGTTGCCGTGATTCCGTCGAGACGCGAGACGATCTCCTCGTCGCCCAGCGGTTCCCAGGCGCTGTCATCCGCCATCAGGACATGCTGCCGCCCGCCCGGAAGATAGTGGCTGATCGGCTGGGCCATGCCGAGCCAGCCCATGGCGGTCGATCGGATCGCACTGCTAACACTGGAGAGGTAGTCGCTGCCCTCCTCCGCGGCATTCACCTTCTCGCAGACAGCTTGGACCGCAGGTGCCCCCCTCCAGACGCAGAAATCGCTGAAGTAGCTGGCGCTGCTGAACCACTCATGGGGATAGACGCTGGCCCAGCCGGAATAAACCAGAACAAGTTGATCGCGCTCCCGGAGGCACGGCAGAAACGCCGACATGGCTTTCAGCATGCCCGCCCGGTTTGCGGCGGGCCCTTCCACGGCCGTGATGAAACCGGCGGCGACGCCCCGGTCCCGCATCACCTGCGACATGAGCTGAAGATCGTTGGTTGGACCCTGCAGGGCCTTGCCGGATTGGGGATAGGCTGGCCCGATCATCACCCCGAACACCGCCGGTCCCGATTGCGCCCGCGCCGGACAAGACGAGGTATTCCCACGTGTTGATGCGTCGAAGGTCTCGGCGGGTGCCGCCAGGACCGGCGCATGGGCACCGAAATAGACCGGAGCAAAGGCCGTCAGGGCATCGAAGCAAGCCTGATCGCAGGTTTCCGGCTCGGCTCCGATGCCGGCCCGGGCACCGCCCAATGCCCCCGCGATGGCCGCACACAACAACAGCACACCCGCTAGCAGCGCGCCCTGAATCATCGATCTTTGCATGGTTTTCCCATCTTGGCGCATTCACTTCAACCGTTCAATCGGGCCTTTCTGTGGAACGCCCGGGTGAGCCACCCGCCAAGTCCATTTGACGGAATGGCACCGGCTGGGGCATGTCTAGGGCATGGATATCAAAGCAGACGTCATCGCCGCCATCGGCAACACCCCGTTGATCAGGCTCCGCAAGGCCTCGGAGCTGACCGGCTGCACCATTCTGGGCAAGGCCGAATTCATGAACCCCGGCCAGTCGGTGAAGGACCGCGCCGCCCTGTTCATCATCCGGGATGCCATCGCGCGGGGCGAATTGAAGCCCGGCGGCACCATCGTCGAGGGCACCGCCGGCAACACCGGCATCGGCCTGACCATCGTCGCCAATGCCATGGGCTTCCGCTCGGTGATCGTCATCCCCAATACGCAATCCCAGGAAAAGAAGGACGCGCTCCGTCAATTGGGTGCTGAACTGGTGGAAGTCCCCGCCGTTCCTTACAAGAACCCCAACAACTACGTGAGATATTCCGGAAGACTCGCCAAGGCCATGGGCGCGGTGTGGGCCAATCAGTTCGACAATGTGGCGAACCGTCAGGCCCATATCGAAACGACCGCACCCGAAATCTGGGCGCAGACCGATGGCAGGGTCGATGCCTTCGTGTCCGCCGTCGGCTCCGGCGGCACGCTGGCCGGCGTCTCGATGGCGCTGAAGCAACGCAACAGCCATGTCAAGATGGTGCTGGCCGATCCCATGGGTGCCGCCCTCTTTAATTACTATAAGCACGGCGAATTGAAATCCGAAGGTTCCTCCATCACCGAAGGCATCGGCCAGGGCCGCATCACCGCCAACCTCGAAGGAGCGGTGATCGACGAGGCCTACCAGATCGGCGACCCCGAGGCCGTGCAGATCGCCTTCGACCTCCTGCAATACGAAGGCCTGTGCATGGGCGGCTCGACCGGCATCAATGTCGGCGGCGCCATCCGCATGGCGAAAGAGATGGGACCAGGCCACACCATCGTGACGGTGCTGTGCGACTACGGCACAAGATACGCCAGCAAACTCTTCAACCCCGCCTTCCTGCGCGAGAAGGGCCTCCCAGTGCCAAATTGGCTGGAAAAAGTCCCGGACGTGCCGGAGGTGTTCGAGCAGGTTCCGGCGTGAAGTCTCACTCCCCAGACCCGTCATGCCAGCGCAGGCTGTGTGAAAACTCTTTGGCAATCGCTCTGTCATGCCAATACGTAGACGTGCCGAATGCCGCACTCCCTCCATGCCGTCACCCCGGCGCAGGCCGGGGGCCAGCTAAGAGTTTGACAGGTCTCCACAATTGGTGAAAAAAGCTGGGCCCCGGCCTGCGCCGGGGTGACGGAACGAGGGGAGCGAAATGGCCAACACGCCAGGAAAGCGGCGCGACGGGTGAAGAGTTCTCGCACAGTCTGCTTCGCTGGGGTGACAGAAAAAGGGAGAATTTCAGCATCGTGACCACCCTCCTCTTCCGCGAAGACGCCTATTTGCAATCATGCCGCGCCACCGTCCTCAGCCTCAACGAGCGCGGCGGCATCGTGCTGGACCAGACGGTCTTCTATGCCACTGCCGGTGGGCAACCAGGCGACAAGGGCCGGATCGTCTGGGATGGCGGTGCCACAGAGATTGCCAACACGGTCCATGACGAAGCGAAGAACATCATCCACGTTCCAGCCAATGGTGCGTCACTTCCACCCCTGGGGGAGACGGTGCAGGCCATCCTCGACTGGGAGAACCGCTATCGCAATATGCGTTGCCATACGCTGATGCATCTGCTCTGTGCCTCCGTGCCCTTTCCCGTCACCGGCGGCGCCATCAATGATGACGGCGGGCGCATCGATTTCGATATTCCGGAAGGCGGCATTCCCGATAAGTTGGAACTGGCCGCCCGCATCAACCGCCTCATCGCCGAAGATCATTCCGTCACCTTCCGCTGGATCACCGACACGGAGATGGAGCAGAACCAGCATCTGATCCGCACCATGTCGGTGAAGCCGCCCATGGGCACCGGCCGCGTCCGCCTCGTCATGATCGGCGAGGACGGCAAGATCGACCTCCAGCCCTGCGGCGGCACGCATTTGAAATCCACCGCCGCCATCGGTCCCGTTGCCATTGCAAAAATCGAAAACAAGGGCAAGATCAACCGGCGTATCCGAATGGTGTTCGCATGACCGACGATGTCGTTTCGACGCAATGGCTTGAAGACCATCTGAACTCGCCCGATATCGCCATTGTCGACGCCTCCTGGCACCTGCCCGCCGCGCAGCGCGACGCCAAGGCCGAATTCCGTGAGGGCCATATCCCCGGTGCCCAGTTCTTCGACATCGACGAATTGTCGGATGCTGCAAGCACCCTTCCCCATATGCTGCCGTCCCCTGAGAAATTCGCCTCGCGCATGCGCAAACTCGGCATTGGCGACGGCAAGAAGGTCATTGCCTATGACGCGGCGGGCCTGTTCTCGGGGCCCCGTGCCTGGTGGATGTTCAAGGTCTTCGGCCATGACGATGTGGCGGTCCTCGACGGCGGCTTGCCGAAGTGGAAAGCGGAAGCGCGTCCGCTCGATGATGGCCCCGCATTGAAACCGCAGGAGCGCCATTTCACCGCCCGCTACAAGTCCATGCTGGTGCGCGATATGACCGAGGCCGCAAGCGCGCTGAAATCCGGCACGGCCCAGATTTCCGATGCCCGCTCTCCCACCCGTTTCAGAGGCGAGGAAGCCGAACCCCGCGCCCATGTCCGCGCCGGCCACATGCCGGGCGCCCGCAATGTCCATTACGCGGCACTTCTGAAATCCGACGGCACACTGAAATCCCCGGACGAGATCGCCGCCTTGTTTCAGGCGGCGGGTATTGACGTCTCAAAACCCGTCATCACCAGTTGCGGTTCCGGCATCACCGCCGCCATCCTGACACTCGGGCTGACGCTCATCGGTGCCCGTGACCACGCGCTTTATGACGGCTCGTGGGCCGAATGGGGCGGCACCCCCGATGCGCCCGTCATCACGGGAGCTTGACGTGCCGCAAGCCGAAACCGTCGTGACCTTCCTTGAAATGAAGGCCGAGCCCCTGCTCCACATCGCCCCGCCGTCGCGGCTGAAGCTCATGCTGGTACGTGCTGAGAAACCAACGTTGGGGTACTTCCGCTATCTCTATGATGCGGTGGGCCGCAGCGTCCATTGGCAGCACTACGGTAGCCTCGATGATGCCGGACTGGCAGCTATCATTCATGATGACAAGGTCGAAATCTGGGTTGCCCATGTCAACGGCCAGCCCGGTGGCTTCTTCTTTGTCGATGCCCGCCCGGCGCCGGAACACGTGGAACTGGAACTCCTCGGCGTGCTGCCGCAGTTCCAGGCACAAGGCCTCGGCAAATGGCTGCTGGCCGAAGCGATTCGCGCCTGCTGGGCCAGGAAACCTCAGCGCGTCATCGTCGAAACCTGCACCCTCGACAGCCCCGCCGCCCTGTCCCTCTATCAGAAACTGGGCTTTGAGGCCTATGACCGGAAGACGAAGATGGCCGAGATTGAAGGTTGAAATTTCTGGAGCAAGCGTTATAATACTTGTTATAAGGAGTCTGTCCGATGAACAAGCGTGCCACCATCGCCACCGCCAAGGTCACAACCGTCGGCAATTCCGTCGGCATCACGTTGCCGAAGGAAGTGCTGCTCAAGCTTCATGTCGGGAAGGGTGATACGCTGTGCTTGACGGAGACGCCGGATGGCATACTCCTGACCCCCTATTCGGCCGAGTTTGCAGAGATCATGGAAGCGGCGGAAGTCGTCATGCGCGAGAATCGCGACGCTCTGCGGGCTTTGGCGAAGTAAACATCGATGTCTCCAATCTGGATACCGCGCGAGATGATTCTCGCCATGCATCTTCGTCAGCTTGCCGAACATGGGGGCGGCGAAGGTATACGCGATGGCGGCTTGCTAGAGTCCGCGCTGCTACGTGCGGCGAATAAGCTTGCCTATGGCGAACCGGACATATGCGATCTTGCGGCGGCCTATGCGTTTGGCATCGCGCGGAACCATCCTTTTATTGATGGCAACAAGCGGACCGCATTGGTTGCGTCTTTCACGTTTCTTTATGTCAACGGTTTTGCCGTGACATCCGCACAGGATGAAAACGTAATAACCTTCCTGAAACTCGCATCCGGAGACTTGGCTGAAGATGATCTCGCCACCTGGTTCCGCAAACACGCGAAAGCGCTTTAGCCTCACCGCACCGGCGGCGCATAAAGCAGCCCGCCGGCGTTCCACAGGGCGTTGATGCCGCGTCCGATGGCGAGAGGTGTCTCGGTCCCGAGGTTGCGGGCGAAGATTTCGCCATAGTTTCCCGACGTCTTGATAGCCCGCACCGCCCAGCCGGCATCAAGCCCCAGGTCGGCGCCGAAGCTGCCCTCGGCCCCCAGCAACCGGCGCACATTGGGCTTCTTGCTTTGGGCCGCCAATTCATCGGCGCTTGGCCCCGTCACCTCAAGCTCCTCGGCATTGATCAGTGCAAAGAGCGTCCAGCGCACGATGTTGAACCACTGCTCGTCGCCCTGGCGCACGGCGGGCCCCAGCGGCTCCTTCGAAATGACATCCGGCAGCACCAGGCTATCGTCGGGATTGGCGAGCCGGAGACGCACCGCATAGAGTTGCGACAGGTCGGCCGTGTAGGTATCGCATTTGCTGTCATCGAAGGCCTTCACCAGATCGTCGAGCTTGTCGAACATGACGGGTGTGAAGGCCATGTCCTTCTCGCGGAAGAAATCCTCCACATTGGCCTGCGTCGTGGTTCCCGCCAGAAAACAGATGGCGGCGCCGGACAGATTGAGCGCCGAAGTGACCCCCAACAGCTTCTTGACGATGAAGCCCTGCCCGTCGTGATAGGACACGCCCACGAAGCGAAGCCCCAACTTGGTCTCGCGTTCCATGGTCCATGTCGTGTTACGGGCCAGAAGGTCGATGGCGCCCGACTTCAATTTCTCGAACCGCTCCTGGGCATTGACCGGAACGAACTCCACCGCCGCGCCATCGCCCAACACTGCCGCACTCACCGCCCGGCAGAAATCGGCGTCGAACCCGGACCATTGCCCATCGGCCGCCTTGGAAGCAAAGCCCTGCAGCCCCGGATTGACGCCGCACAGCAACTTGCCGCGCGCCTTCACGCCGTCAAGTGTCGAGGCTCCGGCCGAGCAGGCCCAGCACAGAAGCAGAGCGATGAAGGTGAGCAGCCGCATGAGCATCCGAATCCCCGGTCTTCGATGCTGAAGCCTAGACTGGACCCCGGCTGCTGCCAAGCCGCCTCAATGCAGGATCTGGCTCAAGAACAGCTTGGTGCGCTCACTCTTGGGGTTCGAGAAGAACTCTTCCGGCGCGTTCTGCTCGACGATCTGGCCCTGGTCCATGAAGATGACGCGGTTCGCCACCTGCCGCGCGAAGCCCATTTCATGGGTGACGCAGATCATCGTCATGCCTTCCTCGGCCAGCCCCACCATGGTGTCGAGCACCTCTTTCACCATTTCGGGATCGAGTGCGGAGGTCGGCTCATCGAACAGCATGATCTTCGGGCTCATGCACAGCGCGCGCGCAATCGCCACGCGCTGCTGCTGGCCGCCTGAAAGCTGGCCCGGATATTTCAGCGCCTGCTCGGGAATTTTCACGCGCTTCAGAAACTTCATGGCGGTCTCTTCGGCATCCTTCTTCGGCATCTTGCGCACCCAGATGGGCGCCAGGGTGCAATTCTCGAGGACGGTGAGATGCGGGAACAGATTGAAATGCTGGAACACCATGCCGACCTCGCGGCGAATCTCGTCGATCTTCTTGAGGTCGTTGGTGAGCTCGATGCTGTCGACGATAATCTGGCCCTTCTGGTGTTCCTCCAGCCGGTTGACACAGCGGATCAGCGTCGACTTGCCCGAGCCCGAAGGTCCGCAGATGACGATGCGCTCGCCCTTGTAGACGGTGAGGTTGATATCGCGCAGCACATGGAACTCGCCATACCACTTGTTCATCCCCGAAATCTGGATGGCGACCTCGTCGCTCACCGTCATCTTTTTTGCGGCAGTGGCCATTCAACTTACCTCTTGTGTCCGGTATTGAGCCTGCGCTCGGTGTACATGGAATAGCGCGACATGGCGAAACAGAAGACCCAGAACATTGCCGCCAGCGCGAAATAGCCGGTCGGCGCAACGCTGGGAGCTGCCCAGGCCGTATCCTTGAGGCCGGCGCGTACGATCCCCAGGAGATCGAACAGACCGATGATCGACACCAGTGTCGTGTCCTTGAACAGGCTGATGAAGTTGCCGACGATGTTGGGGATCGAGATCTTCAGCGCCTGCGGCAGGATGATCTTGGCCGTCATCTGCCAGAACGACAGGCCGACCGCCATGGCGCCTTCATACTGGCCCTTGGGGATGGCCTGCAGTCCGGAGCGCACCACCTCCGCCATGTAGGCGGCCGAGAACAGCGCCACACCGATCAGTGCACGGAGCAATTTGTCGAAGCTCGTGCCCTCGGGCAGGAACAGCGGCAGCATCACCGATGAAAAGAACAGCACCGTGATCAGCGGCACGCCGCGCCACAGCTCGATGAACACGACGGAGAAGAGCTTGACGATCGGCATCTGCGAGCGCCGGCCCAGCGCCAACAGGATACCGATCGGCAGCGAGGCGACGATACCTGTCACGGAGACCACCAGGGTGACGAGCAATCCGCCCCATTGCGACGTCTCGACCGCCACCAGCCCAAAGTCGCCGTCGAGCAACAGCATGGCAGCCATTGCCGCCGCGAATACGACGGCCCAGCCGGTGGCGGCGGACCGGTTCTCGCCACCCGCTGCCACGATGAGCGAGAAGACGGCGGCGGCGATCAGTAGAAGCATGATCAACAATGGCAGCGGATCGAAGCTGTAGCCTCCCATTTCCCAGTTGAGGCCGGAGAAGAGCAGCGCCAGGAGCCATAGCCCGATCGCGGCGCCCGCCAGTATGAGTCCGGTCCGGTTGCGGGCGATACCCTCTTCCACACCGAATGCCGCGAACGGGACGGCAACAGCACCAAGCAGGAACAATCCAATGACGGTGAGATAGGCGCTCCAGGAGAAATTGAAATTGCCACCGGTCAGAAGGATTAGCGTAAGCAGCGGAAACACGATCAGTAGGAACAGCGCGTTCCACATCTTGTAGGGCGCCGACGGCATGAGCATGGGCACCAGTGCCAGTGCCGCCATCACGAAGACGATGTTGACCCGCCAGCGTTCCTCGATGGGATAGAAGCCATAGATCCATTGCGGGAACTTGTCCCAGACCATCGGCCAGCACGCCCCGGAATTCTCGACGAGACAGGCTTCGCGGCCGGCGCCGCTCCAAATCGCCGTAAACAGCGCCCAGTTAACGATATCCCAGATCTGCCAGACCAAGAAGGTTCCGAGCACCACCGTCAGCAGGCTGTAGAGCGGCGTCGAGAACAGGTTCTTGATCAGCCAGCCCTGAAGGCCGACCGTGCTGGCGGGTGCGGGGAGCTTAGGTGCGTCTTCGGTGCGCACATAGGCGATCGATTGCGTGTGGTCAGCCATGGCCTAGCGCTCCACCAGCTTCATGCGGGCATTGAACCAGTTCATGAAACCGGCGGTGATCAGGCTGAGAGACAAATAGACGATCATGAAGATGCCGATCACTTCGATCGCCTGTCCGGTCTGGTTCAGCACCGTACCCCCCGTCGCCATCAGGTCGGGATAGCCGATGGCCACCGCCAGCGACGAGTTCTTGGTGAGGCTGAGGAATGAACTGGCGAGCGGCGGTATGATCACCCGCATGGCCTGCGGGATGACCACCAGCCGCAGCGCCATGTTGGATCTGAGGCCCAGCGCATGGGACGCTTCCGTCTGGCCATGGCTCACCGCCAGGATGCCGGCCCTGACCGCTTCCGCGATATAGGTGCCCGTATAGATCGACAGCGCCAGGAACATGGCTATCAGTTCCGGGATTACGTCGATGCCACCGGCGAAATTGAAGCCCTTCAATTCCGGAAACTCCCAGCTCAGCGGGAAGCCCATGAGCAGAAGCCCGAAGAAGGGCAGCCCGATAATGAGGCCCATCGACGTCCACAGGACGGGGAATGTCTGTCCCGTCGCCATTTGCCGCGCCCTGGACCAGCGGGCGATGGCGATCGCCGCGGCGATACCGGCCAACAGCCCCATCAGCGCCAGCCAGAATCCCTCGCCAAAAATCGGTTTCGGCATCATGAAGCCGCGGTTCGAGAGGAAGAAACTGTCCAGGATATTGATCGCAGCCTTCGGCCCGGGCAGCGGCTGCAGCACGGCGCTGTAGAAGATGAAAATCCACAGCAGCAGCGGAATGTTTCGAAATATCTCGACGTAGAAGGTGCCGATGCGCGCCACCAGCCAGTTTTTCGACAGCCGCATCACGCCCATGATGAAACCAATGGCGGTGGCGGCGATAATGCTGACGATGGACAGCAGGATGGTGTTGTAGACGCCGACCAGGATGGCCTGGCCATAGCTTGACGCGCTCGAATAAGGAATGAGCGACTGGATGATGTCGAAGCCGGCCGACTTCGTCAGGAAGTCGAGGCCCGACGCGATGTTGCGGCTCCTGAGGTTGGTCAGGGTGTTCTGGACGATCTCATAGGCGAGGAAGACCAGAACAACCACCAGGACGATCTGGATGGCGGTCGCGCGCACTTTCGGATCGTTCCAGAAGGAAACCTTTGGCCGTTCACGGACATCTGCCGTTACTGTCATCCCCTGTCACCCTTGTCCCGAGGCTTGGCGCCTCCCCCTAGTTCACCGCGCCGGATTGTTCCGGTCTCCGGTTCAAAGACAGACCGGAAGCCCGGCCCGAACAGGCCGGACTCCCGATAAGGAGCTCTAGCGGATGGGCGGCGCGTATTGCAGCCCGCCGTCCCTCCACAGGGCGTTCTTGCCGCGCGCGATCTTGAGCGGCGTATTGAGGCCGACGTTACGCTCGAAGATTTCCGCGTAGTTGCCCGTCGCCTTGACGATGTTCACCACCCACTCCTCGGGCAAGCCGATGCCGGTGCCGAATCCGGCCGCCGAGCCGTCCTCGCTCTTGGCGCCCAACAGGCGCTTGAGTTCGGGGTTGGCGGACGATGCCATTTCCATGACGTTAGCCTGCGTCACGCCCAATTCCTCGGCGTTGAGAAGCGCGAAATAGGTCCACTTGATCACGTTGAACCAGGCGTCGTCGCCCTGGCGCACCAGGGGCCCCAGCGGTTCCTTGGAGATGATTTCGGGGAGAACCATATGTTCCTCCGGCGCCTTCAGCACGAGGCGCTCGGCATAGAGGCCGGACTGGTCGGTCGTGAAAATGTCGCAGCGGCCTTCCTCGTAGGCGACGCGTACCTCGTCCTGGTTCTCCATGGACACAACCTGATACTTCATGTTGTTGGCCTTGAAGTAGTCGGCGAGATTGAGTTCCGTCGTGGTTCCGGTCTGCGTGCAGACGGTGGCGCCGTCGAGCTTCAGCGCCGAATCGACACCCAGCGACTTCCTCACCATGAAGCCCTGACCATCGTAATACATGACGCCCGCGAACTTGAGGCCGAGCGAGGTATCGCGGCTCATGGTCCAGGTGGTGTTGCGCGACAAAAGGTCGACTTCGCCCGACTGCAGTGCTGTGAAGCGCTCCTTGGCGGAGAGCGGCGTGTACTTGACTTTCGACGGATCATTGAAAATGGCGGCGGCCACGGCGCGGCAGAAATCGACGTCGAGGCCAGTCCAGTTATTCGCCGAATCCGGCATGGCGAAGCCCATCAGGCCGGTGGTCACGCCACATTGCAGGAAGCCCTTTTGCTTAACGTCATCGAGCGTCCCGGCCGCTGCGGCGGTCGCTGCAATGGCGCTCACGGCGGCACCGAGAACCCAAGATAGAAGAGTGCGTTTCATTCCATAACCTCTTTCTCAACTGTTGGGCGCTGGGCGAAAGAGAATCCGCTGGTCATGAAGACGACGACTGCCCCTGTACCACGGCAACGCCTGTCGCTGCGCCGCTGTTAACGTGTTTGCTCCCAGGAGGTGATCTTGTATCGATTGTCACCCCTCTCGCGCTAGACAAGCGGGAAATGGCGGATGGGTCAAGGAGAAAGCAATTCACCCAGATGGGCCGCCAGTTCGCAGGCCCTTGCGAAACTGGGCACAGGGGGCTTGGCGGGCCGCGCGATCATGATCACCGGCAGTCCAAGCCCACGGGCCGCCGCGAGCTTCGCCGAGGTGTCATCACCGCCCGCATTCTTGGTCACGAGATGGCTGATGGCGTATTGTGTCATCAAGGCGGTTTCACCTGCAAGCGTGAAAGGCCCGCGCTGGAGCAGCACCGTCCAGTTGCCGGGAACGCCGAAATCCGGCAGTTCGATCATCCGGGCAAGGCCCGCGACATCGGCCCGCGCCAGGAACAGGCCGATTTCCTTCCGCCCCGCCGTAACCATCGGTCTTGTCCGTGCAGGGACTGAAGCGACGGCCTCGGCAACCGATGACACGCAGATCCACCTGTCGCCCGCCCCGGAAACCCACGGGGGCCGCTCGAGCCTCAGGCAGGGAATACCCGCGGTCCGGGCGGCCTGCACCGCGTGGCCGGACATCTGGGCCGCGAACGGATGCGTGGCATCGGCAATCGCCGCGATGCGTTCGGCCACGAGATAATCGGAGAGACCCTCAACCCCGCCAAAACCACCCCGCCTCACGGTTCCTTCGGGCAGGACTGGGTGCTCGGTGACGCCCGCCAGCGATGAAATGACTTCAAAACCCGCCGCCAGCAGCACCCCTGCGAGGTCGCGCGCCTCGTGGGTTCCACCAAGAATAAGAATGCGCCTATTCCGCATGGCCGATGATGCCACCCTGCCGCGACACGATCATCACATCGGCCTTGACTGGCGCGCGCCCCAGCACCGCGCGGACTGTTGCTAGCCCCGCCTCCGCCACCCGCTGGGCCAGATCGAAACCATCCACCATCTCCAGCACCTCCTGCGCCGTGTTGGCGGCCAGCACTTTCCCCCTGGCAAGTTCCGGCGCCAGAGCCGCTAGCCAGTCGAGGTCCACCGTGCTGCGCCCGGAATGGAGGTCGAGCGCCCCTTGCCCCAGCTTCACCATCTTGCCGAAACCGCCGCCGATCGTCACCCGCGCCACCGGATGATCGCGGAGATACTTGAGCAGCCCTCCGGCAAAATCGCCCATGTCCAGCATCGCCTCCAGCGGCAAGCCGAAATGCGTCCGCACCGCATCTTCCGATGTCGAACCGGTGCAGCCCGAAACATGGGCAAGTCCCGTGGCGCGCGCCACGTCGATACCCCGGTGGATCGAGGCAATCCACGCCGCGCAGGAAAACGGGTGCACGATGCCAGTGGTTCCCAGGATCGAAAGACCGCCCACGATGCCCAATCGCCGATTCCAAGTCTTCGCCGCCAGCGCCTCGCCATCTGGAATGGAAATCTCAATCTCGACATTCCGGCCACCCAGCGCGGCAATAACCTCGCGCATCATCTGCCGCGGCACCGGATTGATGGCAGGTTCTCCGGGAGGGATCGGCAGCCCCGCCTTTGTCACAGTACCCACCCCCGTCCCCGCCTTGAAGCGGATGCCCTCGCCATATTCGCGCACCGTGGCGATGACCAGGCAGCCATGCGTCACGTCCGGATCATCGCCCGCGTCCTTGACGATTCCGGCCCTGGCGAAACCGGCCCCAAGCTCTGCGAGGGCCAGCGGAAATGACGGCGTCTCTCCCCTGGGCAGCGTGATGCTCACTGGATCGGGGAATTTACCCGTGCGCAATGCCGTAAATGCCGCCTTCACCGCCGCGGTTGCGCATGCTCCCGTCGTCCAGCCGCGTCTTAACTCGCCTTCGGGCTTCTCTATTCGCATGGCCCGATTGTATAAGGACGCAATGACTCTTGAACCATCGAAATTGCACCAGGGCTTTGCGCGCCTCGATGCCGAGCCCTTTCCGGTCTTCGAACCGGGCTGGGTGTGGCTGGCGGGGGCTGGACCCGGCGCGCCCGGCTTGATGTCGCTGCTCTGCTATCATGCCCTGCAGACTTGCGATGTGGTCGTCTACGATGCCCTGGTGAACCCCGATATCCTGCGCTGGGTCAGGGCCTCCGCCGAACTTGAATATGCGGGCAAGCGCGGCGGCAAGCCGTCGCCCACCCAGAAGGACATCACCTATCGCCTCATTGAACTGGCCCGGGCCGGCAAACGCGTGCTGCGCTTGAAAGGCGGCGACCCCTTCATGTTCGGGCGCGGCGGCGAGGAGTGCCAGAACCTGGCCGGTGCCGCCATTCCCTTCCGCATCATCCCCGGCATCACGGCGGGCGTCGGCGGTCTTGCCTACGCGGGCATCCCCGCCACCCACCGCGACACCAACCATTCGGTGATCTTCCTCACCGGGCATGATGCCTCCGGCAACATGCCGGCCAGCGTCAACTGGGCGGCGGTGGCCAAGGCCTCGCCGGTCATCGTCATGTATATGGCGGTCAAGCATCTGGGCGATATCGCCGCCGCCTTGATGGCTGCCGGGCGGCCAGCCGGCGAACCGGTCACCATTCTCTCCAACGCCTCCCTGCCGCAACAGCAGGTGGCCGCCACGACGCTAGGGCAATCCGAAGCCTTCGTCGCGGCCAATGAACCGCCGACGCCCGCCATCGTCGTCGTTGGCCACGCCGCCGACTGGCGGAACATGCTCGACTGGTACAAGGGCGCATTGCGGGAGAACCCGATTGGCTAAGGCAATTGTCATCGCCGCACCGGCCTCGGCCAGCGGCAAGACGGTGGTCACCCTCGGGCTGCTGCGGGCGCTGCGCAACCGCGGCATCCGCGTCGCCTCGGCCAAGGCCGGGCCCGACTATATCGACCCCCGCTTCCACGAAGCCGCCAGCGGCCGACCCTGTTTCAACCTCGACCCCTGGGCCATGGACCAGACGCAAATCTGCTATCTTCTGAACGACCTCGGCAAGGATGCCGACCTCATCATCATCGAAGGCGTCATGGGCCTGTTCGATGGCCCGCTGGGTGTTCCGGGCTCTACCGCCGACCTTGCCCTGACGCTGCAACTTCCCGTGCTGCTCACCGTCGATGCCCGCCACCAGGCCCAATCGGTGGCCGCCCTCGTCCATGGCTTCGCCCGTTACCGGCTCGGCACCAGGCTTGCCGGGGTGATCCTCAACCGCGTGTCGAGTGACCGCCACGAGGCGGTCTTAAGGGCGGCGCTCGGCGAACGCGTCCTCGGCGCCCTGCGGCATGACGACTCACTTGTCCTGCCATCGCGCCACCTCGGATTGGTGCAAGCGGAAGAAAATCAAGCGCTTGAACACTTTATTGAATGTGCCGCCTCAGCCGTTGCACGTGAAACAGTTCTTGACAGGATTCTGGCAATCGCCGCGCAACCCGTTGACGAATCACGCAGCCGCGAATCACTGCCGCCCCTGGGCCAAAGGATCGCCATTGCCCGCGACCGCGCCTTCGCCTTCGCCTATCCACACCTCCTCCATCACTGGCGCAAAGCAGGTGCCGAGCTCACCTTTTTCTCCCCACTCGCCGATGAAGCACCCGCCGCCGATGCCGATGCCGTCTTCCTGCCCGGCGGCTACCCCGAACTTCATGCCGGAAAGCTCGCCGGCAACGCCAATTTCCTGTCGGGTCTGATAACCGCGAGCGGCACGGTCTATGGTGAGTGCGGCGGCTACATGGTGCTGGGGGAGGCCCTGATCGATGCCAATGGCTACTCCCACGCCATGGCCGGTCTCCTGCCACTGGTCACCAGCTTCGAAAAGCGCCAACTGCATCTGGGCTACCGCATCCTGCTGCCGCTGGCCGGAGCGCCATGGATGAAACCCCTGCACGGCCACGAGTTCCACTATTCCACCCTGGTCAGCGAAGGCGCCGCCGACCGCCTCTTCGAAGCGCAGGACGCCATTGGCGATCCCTTGGCCGCCATGGGACTGCGGCGCGGCAAGGTCATGGGTTCCTATGCCCATGTGATCTGCGAGCGCCCATGAGGCCGCGCGCCATCATGCTGATGGGCACCGGTTCCGACGTCGGCAAATCCCTGATCGTGGCGGGCCTTGCCCGGGCCTATGCCTTGCGTGGCCTGAATGTCCGCCCCTTCAAGCCGCAAAACATGTCCAACAATGCAGCGGTTGCGGTGGACGGCGGCGAGATTGGCCGGGCCCAGGCCCTGCAGGCCCGCGCCGCAAGGGTTGATCCGAGTGTTCATATGAACCCGGTACTGCTCAAACCCGAAACCACCACCGGTGCCCAGGTGATCGTCCAGGGCCAGCGTCATGCCACCATGACGGCGCGCGACTATTTTCGCAACCGCAGTCTGTTCATGCCGGCCATTCTCGACAGCTTTCGACGTTTGGCCGCAGAGGCCGATCTCATCATTGTCGAAGGCGCTGGAAGCCCCGGCGAGATCAATCTGCGCGACGGCGATCTCGCCAACATGGGCTTTGCCGCCGCCGCCAATGTTCCAGCCCTCTTGATCGGCGACATTCACCGGGGCGGTGTTATCGCCTCGATCGCCGGCACCTTCCACATCCTCGCATCAGAGGATAGAAATCGCCTAAAAGGATTCATAATCAATAAGTTCTATGGCGATGCGGAACTGTTCTCTGAGGGTCGTCGCTTTCTCGAAACCGAAACTGGCAGGCCATGTCTGGGGATTGTGCCCCATTTACAACAAGCAAGAGACCTCCCCGCCGAAGATGCAGTGGCGTTGGAGGAAACTATGACAACCCATTCTGGCGATTGTAAAATCTCCGTCCTGTGCCTGCCCCGCATCGCCAATTTTGACGATCTCGACCCGCTTCGGCTGGAACCCGGCGTTTCGCTACAGTTCATCCATGCAGGTGAGGTAATCCCGGCTGATACCAACCTCGTCATCATCCCCGGCTCCAAGTCGACCATGGCCGATCTGGCCGCCCTCCGGCGCCAAGGCTGGGACATCGACCTCGCCGCCCATGTGAGACGTGGCGGCCATGTGCTGGGCCTCTGCGGCGGTTACCAGATGCTGGGCAAGCTCATTCACGATCCCGCTGGTCTCGAAGACCAGGCGGGCACCGTCGCGGGCCTCGGTCACCTCGATGTCGAGACCACCCTGCTCCCTGACAAGACCCTGAGCCGCGTTGCCGCCACCCATGGGCCTTCTGGCACACCGCTGACCGGCTATGAAATCCACTTGGGAAAAACCGCAGGCCCCGATTGCGCCCGCCCCTTCGCCATGATCGGCATAGAGCCCGATGGCGCCATCTCCGCCGATGGCCGGATCGTCGGCACCTATGTGCACGGCTGCTTTGGCGGCGATGATTTCCGCAGGGCTTTCCTGGCTACCCTCGGCGCCACCAGCGACCTTCGCTATGAGCAACGTGTCGAAGCCAGCCTCGATGCCTTGGCCGCCCATCTGGAAAAATACCTCGACCTCGACCGGTTGCTGGCGCTGGCGGAGCCGGTCTGA
>JANPCA010000618.1:0-3347 GCA_031430715.1 Hyphomicrobiales bacterium
GGCGCGGTGATGACCAGGCCGGTGAAGTAATAGGCACGAATCCTGCTGAAAATCGATGCATGTGTCTTGATTTCGACATTGACTGTCTTCATTTGCGGTTCGGGATCGGTGTTTTTGGTCATGGGGGCAGTTGATCGCATGAAGGAGCCGTCTTTCGCAAGACTGAAGGGTTTGCCGAAGCCATGAAGGCCCTGACGCGGCCTCTCCTGCTGGGGGCGGGCTGGATGTGCGTCGGCCTCGGCGTCATCGGCATTATCATGCCGGTTTTCCCGACCACGCCATTCCTGTTGCTGGCGGTCTGGGCCTTCTCGAAATCATCGCCGGAAATGGCCGAGCGCATCCGCAATCACCGACTGGCCGGATCCTTCATCCGCGACTGGGAGGACGAAGGCGTCATTCCGCTGACCGCCAAGCTGCTGGCCGTCACCATGATGGCTGCCATGCTGGCCTATCTGCATTTCAGAACCGCGATGCCGCTGTGGGCGGTGGCGGGCGCAGGCGCGGTCATGATCGCAACGTCCATTTATATCGTTACCAGGCCCAGCCGCAGGTCTGGCGAATAGGCCTATTGCTCGGCTTGGGCGTTTTTGGCGCCCTCGACCGGGTATTGCCCATCCCAGACGCGGGCCCTCGCTTCCGCTTCGATGCGTTCGTCCTCGCTGACATTGGCTTCGAGCTGCAGGGCGCGGTCGAAGATATCGGGGTTTTCCTCGGGCCGCGCCGACTGCCGGGCCAGGACGTACCACATCACGGCGCGGGTGCGGTCGGCGCGCACCAGTTTTCCGTCCCAATAGAGTTCGCCCAGATAGGCCTCGGCCGGGGCATGGCGCTTGCGGGCCGCGGCGATCAGCCATTTGAGGCCCTGCTGGGGATTCTTCTTGATGCCCTCGCCCTTGATGTTCATGACGCCCAGCGCATAGAGGGCGGCCGGATGGCCATAGGTGGTGGCGATCTTGATATAGGCCCGGGCGGCGGCCTGCGGGTTGGCGGTCATGCCGGCGTTGACGGCACCGGTGCGCTGGTAGTCGGCGATGCGCACCATGGCGTCGACCACGATGCGCAGGCGGTTGGATTCGCGCTCGTCGGGATCATAATGATCGGCGACGCGGGCATAATAGGTGAAGGCGGCGGCATCGTCGCGCGGCACGCCCCGCCCCTGGCGGTACATGTGGCCAAGATACCAGTCGGCGACGATGTTGCCCTCATCCGAGGCGCGGCGGAAAAATTTGAGGGCCCGGTTGTAATTGCCATTGCGATAGGCCTTCTTCGCCTTCTTCAGGTCGTCGGTCCAGAAGGGAATGTTGATGTCGGGCAGGCTGATGTCGGGGGTGGCCGGCAGATAGGAGTAGAAATCGGCCAGTGGCCCTTTTTCCTCATCATCGGCGGCATTGAGCGGTAACACCGCGGTCAGCAGCAGCAGCACGGCAAGCACACAGGATTGGGCGCGGGGCAATAGCCCCGTCACGCGCACACCACCTGCCAACGCCCCGGACAAGATTTCTCAGGCCTCCGGGGGATGCCACGGCCTGGCCGCCGCGAAATCAAATCTGTTGCCGGGAATTCCCATTTCAATCCGATCGTCAGCGTCTTTTCATGCCGCGCATGGCACTGTGCCGGGAAGGATCATGAGCACACGCAAGCCCACGGCCACCGGCCAAGGCCCATGGCAATCGGTTCGGTGCGGCATGCTCAAGAACCCCTCTCGACCGCGCTTTAGGGCTGACCGCCCTGGTGCGCCGGATCAGGCTATGGGGCAATTCGGGCGGATAAAAGGTTTGAAATCAGGCGCAATTGGGCACTTCGCACAAATCGGGCTTCTGTTGCAAAACGGCAACAGCGCCTAGACCGCCATGCCCGCCATCAGCCCCTCATAAACGGCCTCCTCGGCGGTGCGGGGTGTCAGGCAATCGCCGATCAGGTGGTGCTCGAGGCCAAGCTCGATCAGTCTAGGCAGCAATCCATCTTCCTGGATGTTGGGCGTATTGAGGACGATGGTTTCAGCATCCTCCATCACCACGGCTTCGCGCGACGGGGTGTGGATGAGATAAGCGGTGCGGTCCTCGGCGCCATAGAGCCTGAGCCAGGGATGAACCTCGACGCCGAGGCGATGCAGGCGTGCCACCGTTTCGAAGCGGATATAGGTCTGGATATTGGCGGCGGCACTCTGGGCGTTGACGGCGAGACGCACATGCACGCCCTCGGCGGCGAGGCGTTCGGCGATCCCCGCCCCCAGCCAGTCGCCGTGCCAGTCATAAACAATGACGCGGGCGCCGGTGGTCACTTTGCCGGCCAACACGTCAACGGCGTGGACCACCTGCATGTCTTCACCCTCAAGCGGCGGCATATGTGGCCTGCTGCCGGTGGCGAGGATCACCGCATCGGGAGCCTCGCGCAGCAGCACATCGCGGGTGACCTCGCTGCGGCGGTGGATGATGGCGCCATGGCGCTCGGCCTCGCGGCTGAGATTGGTGATGATGCCGCCGAATTCAGCCCGCGTCGGCAGAAGCTGAGCGAGCCTGGCCTGGCCGCCCAGTTGCCCGTCGCGCTCGTGGAGGTGAACAACGTGGCCGCGCTCCGCGGCAACGGCGGCGGCTTTCAGTCCCGCCGGCCCACCGCCAATAATCATTATTTTTCGAGGTCTTACAGCCATAAGCTTCGAAGCGAATTGAAGTTCGCGGCCGGTCTCCGGATGCTGGATGCAGGAGATGGAGAGGCCCAATTGGAAATGCCCGATGCAGGCCTGGTTGCAGCCGATGCAGGCGCGGATGTCGTCGCTCCGCCCGGCCATCGCCTTGTTGGGCATTTCGGGATCGCAGATCATCGCCCAGGTCATGCCGCACATGTCGGCGGCGCCGCTGCTCAAGATTTCCTCGGCGATCTGCGGCTGGTTGATGCGACCGGCCACGAAGACGGGTTTTCCCACCGTCTGCTTCACCTTGGCCGCGAAGGGCGCCACGTAACCGTGGGCATTGGCCATGGAGGGCGCGATGTGGGCCGCACCAGATGCTGAGGCCGAAGTGCCGGCGATGACATTCAGATAGTCGACCTCGGGTGCCAGGGCGCGGGCGATGGCGATCGAATCATCTTCGGTCAAGCCGTCCTGGTCGTATTCATCGCCTGACATGCGCATGCCGACGATGAACTCAGGTGGCACATGGCGGCGCACGGCGGCTAAGGCCTAGCGGATGAAACGCAGGCGGTTGTCGAGATTGCCGCCATAGTCATCGTCGCGCCGGTTCACGTTGGGGTTCATGAATTGCGACAAGAGATAGCCATGGCTCGCCAGCAACTCGACGCCATCGGCCCCGGCCTCTGACATGCGCCGCGCCGTCTGGCCGAAGCCGTCG
>JANPCA010000619.1:0-3536 GCA_031430715.1 Hyphomicrobiales bacterium
GAGATCGAGGGACTGACCCGCGCCATCGTCATCTTCGACGGCAACGACGCCGAGGCGCTGGATCGGGCGCGCGCCGGGTGGAAACGCTTCCGCGCTGGCGGCCACGAGGTCACCTACTGGCAACAGGACGAGCAGGGCCGCTGGGTCAACCGCGCCGGCTAGATTTGCCGCCGTGCCGCAATGAGAAGGATAGCAACACCCAAACCCGTCGACACAACTGACCCGGCGATGACCCCGGCCCGCACCGCGGCTTGCAATTCGACGGCGTCGAAAGCCAGCGACCCAATGAACAGGCTCATGGTGAAGCCGATGCCGGCAAGGCAGCCGACACCAAGCATGTGCACCCAGGAACATCCTTCAGGCAGGCGCGCCAATCCCAATTTCACGGCAAGTCCCACTGCCAAGAGAATTCCCACAGGCTTACCGATCACCAATCCAGCGGCAATCCCGGCGGGCAGCGGCTCCATCAGCTTCGCAAGCGTGAAGCCATCGAGCGGAATGCCCGCATTGGCAAAGGCAAACAGCGGCAGGATGAAGAACTTCACAAAAGGGTGCAGAGCTTCTTCGAGCGCCGCCACGAAATCGGAGCCGTCGCGGCGCTTCAGAGGGATCATCAGGGCGAGAACCACGCCCGCCAGCGTCGCATGAATGCCCGACTTCAGAACAAAGACCCACATGGCCAGGCCGATAGCAACATAGAACACGGTGCGGTCGGCGTGCAGCCGGTTCATGACGAACAGGATCACGATCCCGCCAGCCGCGAGAATCAATGAAAGCACCGACAGGTTAGCCGTGTAGAACATGGCGATGATGATGATGGCGCCGAGATCGTCGAGCGTGGCCAGCGTCAAAAGAAACACCTTCAAGGCAGGCGGAACGCGCGAACCGGCCAGCGACAGGGCACCAAGCGCGAAGGCGATGTCGGTGGCCGCCGGGATGGCCCAGCCCTGCATCAGCGCCGGATTGCCCCAGTTGAACAGGCTGTAGACCAGTGCCGGGGCCGCCATGCCGCCCACCGCGGCGACAGATGGCAGCACGATCTGGTCGCGCGAGGAGAGATTGCCCTCCAGAACCTCGCGTTTGATTTCAAGCCCGACGAGGAAAAAGAAGATGGCCATCAGCCCGTCGTTGATCCACAGCACTAGCGGCTTCGACAGACCGAGCGTGCCGATGGCGACCGTCGTCTTGGCCTGCAGAAGGCCTTCATAGATGGGCCGCAACGCCTCCACATTATAGGCAAGGATCGCCGCCGTTGCCGCCACCACCAGAATGAGACCCGCCGTCGTCTCGTGATGGATGAAGGCCTGTAGCCGGTTCTGCGGGCTAGGGGTCATGAGCTTCCAGCCATTGCATTTCGAGCGCTTCGAGATCGGCCGCCAGCTTGGCCCGCAGCCTGGCGAAATTTGCGGCCTTCACGGGCGCCTCCTTATACAGGCTTTCGTCACCCAGTGCCTCATCCAGGATGGTGATCTTGTCGCGCGTCGCGAAGATTTTGCGGTCGATCATCTGGATCATCTTCTGAACGGCGGCGGCGGCAGGCCTTGGCGGCGGTGGCGGAGGGGCCGCCTCGATGGCCGCCATCCGCTCGCTGCGCCGTCCGGCCCGCGACTTGTCGAGCACGAGGCGCGTATAGTCGTCCATGTCGCCATCGAAGGGCTTCACCGTGCCGTCGTTGACCAGCCACAACTGATCGGCGCAAGTTTCGATGATGTGGCGATCGTGACTGATGAGGATGACGGCACCCTCATAGTCGTTGATCGCCAGGATGAGCGCTTCGCGGCTGTCGACGTCGAGATGGTTGGTCGGTTCGTCGAGCACCAGGATATGCGGCGCATGAAAGGCGGCAAGCGCGAACAGCAGGCGCGCCTTCTCGCCGCCTGACAGGGTCTCGCATTTCGAATCCGCCAGCTGCGCGCCAAAACCATAGGCTCCAAGTTTGGCGCGGCGCTTCGCCTCCGGCGCATCGGGCATCAGGTCGCGAAAATAATCGTAAGGGGTGCGATCGGCCGAGACCTCGTCGAGTTGATGCTGCGCGAAGTAGCCGACGCTGAGGCGCGGCGGATATTTCATCTCGCCCGATTGGACTTTAAGCTTTCCGCACAGCAGCTTGGCAAATGTCGACTTGCCGTTGCCGTTCGCCCCCAACAGCGCGATGCGGTCGTCGGGATCGAGCCTCAAGGTGATGTTGCGCAACACCGCCTTGTTTTCGCTGTAGCCGACACTCGCCTTGTCCCACTTCACCAGTGGCGGTGCGATGGCCTTTTCCGGATTGGGAAAGAAGAAGGGCGCCACCCGGTTTGCGACCAACTCGGCGATGGGCTCCAGTTTCGACAGCGCCTTGAGGCGGCTTTGCGCCTGGCGCGCCTTCGAGGCCTTGTAACGGAAGCGGTCGACGAATTCCATCATGTGCTTGCGCTGGTCGTCCTGCTTCTTCTTGAGCTTGACGGTCAAGGCCTGCTTCTCGCGGCGCTGGCGCTCGAAACTGTCGTAGTTGCCCTGGTAGAGCGTCAGCTTGCCCTGGTCGAGATGCAGGATAAAGCTCACCGCCTCGTTCAGCAGATCGCGGTCATGGCTGATCATGACGATCGTATGCGGATAGTCGCGGATGAAACTGTTGAGCCAGATGGTGCCTTCGAGATCGAGATAGTTGGTGGGCTCGTCGAGGAGGAGCACATCGGGCTTGGCGAAGAGGGCGGCGGCCAGCGCCACGCGCATGCGCCAGCCGCCCGACAGCGCCGAACAGGGTCCGGCCTGAATGGTCTCCGAAAAGCCCAGGCCGCTGAGGATTGTTGCGGCGCGGGATGGGGCGGAATGGGCCTCGATATCGGCCAGCCGCATCTGGATTTCGGCGATGCGGTGGGGGTCCATGGCGGTCTCGGCCTCGGCGGAGAGTGCGGCGAGTTCCGGGTCGCCCGCCAGCACCGTGTCGAGAAGGCTCTCAGGCCCCCCCGGCGCCTCCTGTGCCACGGTGCCGATCCTGGCGTTGCGCGGCAGGGTCGAGGTGCCGGATTCCGCAGGGATATCCCCGAGGATGAGGCGAAAAAGCGTGGATTTGCCAACGCCATTGCGGCCGACGATGCCGACCTTGTGGCCCTCGGGGATGGCGACGGAAGCGTCTTCCAAAAGGAGACGGCCGCCGATCCGGTATGTCAGTCCATTGATATGTAACATGGCGGGCCTTCTAGCGGCGGCCAGCGCCCCTGTCACCCGCCAAGGCAACCCGAAGTTGGTTATTGACCGGCATTATGTATCAACCGCACCCGGCCGGAGGTAGGCCGTGAGGTGGGGTGCAGTATTGTTCCTAGTCTTGTTCGTGGTAGGGGCCGTCTACGTATCTCTGCGAGAAGATCGACAGGGTGCCTTGCCGTCTTTTCCCGAATCTCTTGGTGCTAGAGATTGACCTGCCACTGAAGATTTCCTCCAGATAGATTTAGAGTCCGGCCCTGATGAAGGAGACGGACGATGAAGAAGAAGCGGTTTTCGGAGGAGCAGATCATTGCTGTTCTGAAGGAGCATGAGGCTGGGATGAAGGCGGT
>JANPCA010000620.1:0-12031 GCA_031430715.1 Hyphomicrobiales bacterium
TGGGATCCTTTGGCTTGCCGAGAAAACCGTGTTCCTCGCTTTGGTCATAGACAGGTGCGCCTCCCAGAGAGCGTATGCAGCCATAGCCCGTCAGCCCGTTCAGATCGCTGGTCAGCGCTTTCGAACCGGCATCGATTAGCGCGCGTTCATTCGTCGGTGTACTGACGATAGTGGCAAGGACGCTCAGCGCGCAGTCGTCATGGGTGCAAGTGCCGCGCTCGGTCAGGGCCCGGTCGAAATAGATGTAAGTGCCGGCCCGGTATTCGGTGATGTGTTCTAGTCCCTCATCCTTCCACATGTCCGGCGTGCCCCCTGCCGAGATGGTTTCCGTCGCAAGTCCGGCCTTTGCGGCGAGCTGCAGCGCTTCGTCGAGGAACGCCGCCATCTGCTTACGCAGTCCGGCCTTCGGATAGGTCATCAGCCCGGCATAGCGGAGCCCGGCCGTGGCATCGATCAGCTTGGCGAGGTCCACTGCTGCTGCAGGCGTCTGGACGCCGTTGCGCGCCGCACCCGTATCGGCCTCGACCAGCACGGCGATGTCGCGCCCCGCCGCAAGGCCGGCATGGGCGATCCCGTCGAGCATCACAGCATTGTCGGCCACCACCATGATGCTGCTGCGCCTGGCCAGAGCGGCCAGCCGCTCCAGCTTGTGGCGCCCCACGACATTGAAGGTCAGCAGCAAGTCGGTGATCCCAGCGTCGGCCATGACCTCGGCCTCGCCGAGCTTCTGCACGGTGATGCCCGTGGCGCCGAGTTCGATCTGGAGCTTGGCCAGCGCCACCAGCTTGTGCGTCTTGATATGCGGGCGGTTGGCAAAGTGCGACTTGTCACAGCGTTCCTGCCAGCGCCTCAGGTTGCGTTCGACGATATCGATATCGATGACCGGCACCGGCGTCTCGAGGTCCTCGATGCGGTCGCCTACGTCTTCGAGTTGGAAATGCTTCAGAATATCCATGGCGTCACCCATATCTGCTCAGGTCTTCAGGAATGCGACAGTCTGACCGATGATCGCCGTGACAGCAATATGCTTGACCTGACCATGATTGGAAGGACTAGAAGACCTTCATCCGATGAATGGCCGAGGACGAAGCAATGACCCATGCCCACGATCACGGCCGCGCCCACCTGGCGGTCGATCCCGTCTGCGGCATGTCGGTAGACCCGCACACCACGGCGCTGCGCGCCGATCATGCCGGTCACACCTATTATTTCTGCGGTCCTTCCTGCCGCGCCAAATTCGTGGCCGATCCCCTGCGCTATCTCGATCCGGAACAGATGAAGGCGGCGGTCGAGCCTGTCCCGGAAGGCACAATGTACACCTGCCCGATGCACCCGGAAATCCTCCACGAGGGGACGGGCTCATGCCCCATCTGCGGCATGGCGCTGGAACCGTTGATCGCCACGGCCGATTCCGGGCCGAATCACGAACTGATCGATATGACCCGGCGCTTCTGGGTCGGCCTGGCCCTGACGCTGCCGGTTTTCGCGCTTGAAATGGGCAGTCACGTCTTTGGGCTGCATGGTTTCATCGCGCGGCCAGTGTCGAACATGATCCAGTTCGCGCTTTCGACACCTGTTGTATTATGGGCGGGCTGGCCCTTCTTTGAGCGTGGGTTTCAGTCGCTGCTGACCCGCCATCTCAACATGTTCACGCTGATCGCCCTCGGCACCGGCGTTGCTTATCTCTATTCCATCGTCGCGGCTTTCGCGCCCGGGATTTTCCCCGCGGCATTCCAGGAGCATGATGGGTCGGTGGCGGTTTATTTCGAGGCCGCCGCCGTCATCACGGTGCTGGTGCTGTTGGGTCAGGTGCTGGAATTGCGGGCCCGCGAGCAAACTTCGGGCGCCATCAAGGCGCTGCTCGGCCTTGCCCCCAAGACGGCGCGCCGCATAAAGGCGGATGACACCGACGAGGACATCGCCATCGATGACATCGCAGTCGGCGACCGCCTGCGCGTGCGCCCCGGCGAGAAGGTGCCGGTCGATGGCACGGTCACCGAGGGCCATGTCGCAATCGATGAGTCGATGGTGACGGGCGAGTCGCTTCCCGTGTCCAAGGAGCCGGGATCGAAGGTCATCGGCGGCACTCTTAATGCCTCGGGAGGCTTCATCATGGAAGCCCGCAAGGTGGGCCGCGACACCATGCTGGCCCGCATCGTGCAAATGGTGGCTGACGCCCAGCGCAGCCGCGCGCCCATTCAGCGCCTGGCCGATGAGGTTGCGGGCTGGTTCGTGCCGGCCGTCATCCTGGTGGCCGTGCTGGCCTTTGCCGCCTGGTCGATCTGGGGACCCGAGCCGCGCTTTGCCTTCGGCCTCGTCGCCGCCGTTGCGGTCCTCATCATCGCTTGCCCCTGTGCGCTTGGATTGGCAACTCCCATGTCGATCATGGTGGGCGTGGGGCGCGGCGCGCAGAGCGGCGTGCTGATCCGCGACGCGGAGGCCCTGGAACGGATGGAAAAGGTCGACACGCTGGTGATCGACAAGACCGGCACGCTGACGGAAGGAAAGCCGGCCGTCACCGCGATCGTGGCGGCTGAGGGCTTCGAGGAGAACGAAATCCTGCGTCTCGCGGCCAGCGTCGAGCAAGCCAGCGAACACCCGCTGGCTTCGGCCATCGTGCATGCGGCGAGGGACCGCGGCCTGACACTGGCTCGCGTCATGGGCTTCGACTCACCCACTGGCAAGGGCGCCATCGGTATGGTGGAAAGAAAGCGCCTGGTGTTGGGCAATGCAAAATTCCTGGGTGAACTGAAGATCGATACCAGCGCCCTGGCCGAAGCGGCGGAGAACCTGCGCAAGGACGGCGCCACCGCCATCTTTGCCGCCATCAACGGCAAGACGGCGGGCGTCATCGCCATCGCCGACCCGGTGAAGGCGACGACTCCGCGGGCCCTGGCCGAACTGCGTGAAGCCAACATCCGCATCGTCATGCTGACCGGCGACAATCGTACCACGGCGGAGGCAATCGCCCGCAAATTGGGACTGACCGAAATCGAAGCCGAAGTGCTGCCCGACCAGAAAGCCCAGATCGTTGCCAGACTAAAGCGTGAAGGCCGCATCGTCGCCATGGCGGGCGACGGCGTCAACGATGCACCGGCGCTCGCCGCCGCCGATGTCGGCATCGCCATGGGTACCGGCACCGACGTCGCCATCGAAAGCGCCGGCGTCACGCTTCTGAAAGGCGACCTCATGGGCATTCTCAAGGCCCGGCGCCTGTCGCGCGCCACCATGGGCAATATCCGCCAGAACCTGTTTTTCGCCTTCATCTACAATGCGGCGGGCGTGCCCATCGCGGCGGGCGTACTCTATCCGGTCTTCGGCATCCTGCTCTCGCCGATGGTCGGCGCCGCGGCAATGGCCCTGTCCTCGGTCAGCGTCATCGGCAATGCGCTGCGGTTGCGCATGACGAAGCTATGAGGCCGATGCGATGCGGACCAGCCCATAGGGTCCGAGTTCGATGGCGGACACTTTCTTCAGGGACTCGCCGCCGCTCATCAAGAAGTCCGGTTGCATCGCCAGGGTCTGAAAATTGCCGTCGCTCAGCCGATGCAAGCGGGCGGCGCCGTTAAAGCCGGTCACCTTCACCGTCTGCGCCTCGCTGGTGAGGTTGGCCAGCCAGAGCTGGCGCCCGGCCTTGCTTTGACAGCCAAGTGCGGCCACGCGCGATGGCTTGCCCGATGCGGTATCGAGGCGGCGTTGGCCGCTGCAAGCTGCGAGGCCCGCCAGCACATGGTAGGCCGGATAGACGGCAGCCTGCGCGCCATCGAACCATGGCTGCTGGTTTTCGGTCTTGCGATAGATCACACCCTGGGGCCCGGTGACCGCGCCGAGTGCCACGCTGTCCAGCCCGGCTCCCGCGGCGGCCGCCAGGAGTCCGAGGTTCCAGGCCGCCGCAAACAGGCCGCGCTGGCGCGGATCCATGTTGGAGAGGCATATCCGCCCATTGTCCGGGTTGGCTGCCGCGGCCGCGCCATAGGGATTGCTGCGGCACGCAATGCCCGACGGTCCCAGGTGATAGGGTGCTCTTCCGATCATGGCGCGCGTCGAAGCGAAGATCGACGGCAGCGCCTCCAGCGTCTCCATCACCGAGACGTCATCTGCGGCGTGAACGATGGGGCACACCGTGTGGGTGATGAAGTCGAACAGGCCCGGTGGCGGAGGCTTGCGGTTGAGTTCCGTGAAATAGGACAGCATGCCGCCGCCCAGCGCCACATCCGGGAAAATGGCCCGCACCGCCTGCGCCATGTCCTCATAGCCCGGGCCCCAGGGGCGTGACGCGCCAGGCTGGAAGGACTTGAGGTCGTGGCCTTGAGTGACGATGATGGCATCGGGCTTGAAATCCGCCGACCGTAGCTCAGCCGCGATGGCCCGAATCTCTTCTTCCGCCGGGGCCTTGGCGGGCAGGATGATTTCAAGAAACGCCGGGGTGCCGGTCTTTTCCTTCAGCTCACGGAACATCGCGGCCGCTGCCGCCTGGCCTGTCTCGCGCCCGTCAATCTGACAAACCAGGTGATCGGGGCAGGCATCATCGATGAGCGCAATACTGTCCAGGGCGGCTTTGGCTTCGGCCATGGGAACACCCACGCCGATCGAAGGCAAGCGGCCCTTCGGCGCTCCAAGCGTCACCGGCACCGCTGCGCTGGATTTCGAAGATGTCTTCGTTGCGGGCTTGCCCGCGATGCCGAGCGTGACCGACTGGGTGAAACTCTCGCCCTTCTTCAGCGTGTAGGGCCAGGGATCGAGCAGCGAGCAAACATAGGTCTTGTAGGACGCATCCATCCAGTTGCGGTGGTCCTCCATTTCGAACTTATCGCCTTCCATCAGCACCGCCGCCGTCACCCCCGGCATCACTGTGTGCTTGAGCGCGCGGATTTCAAAGGCCGGCTGGCCGGGCGAAATGAACTTCGGGAATCTGGACTTCTCCGTCTTGCCATCGGTGTGGACGATCTCGACCGGCTGCCCGGCAACACCTTCCAGCGGATGCAGCACCACGAAGCCGGTGCGGTTGGTGAGAAAATCGCTGAGTGGCGTTGCGGTGGCCTGGAACATCACGGTTCCATCAGCCTTGGCCTCGATCCGTGCCGCATAGCGCAAGGCCTGGTCCTTGTCCTTCGCGGTTGCGGTATAGGTAACAGTGAAGCCGTCCTTGCCCTGGCGGACCTTGAGGCCTTCGATGACGGGACTGTAGGTGCCCCAATTCCTGTCGCGCAGCAGATAGGAGATACCGCGCAGCACTTCCACGCCGCGATAGATGATATGGCGGAGCGCGCCATTGTCGAGCGTCGCCACGATGGATCCCGCCGTGAGCCGCCGCCGCTTGCCATCCGGCACCTCGGTTCCATAGAGCTTGACGGCGCGGCTGGCACTGGACTTCGCCATGGTGGCTCCTCGTCTGATTGGAAAATGGTTCCGCTCGCAGTTACGCGAAGCGTTGGCCGCAGGACTTGAGTTTGTCTTTGAATTGCGGGTGCTCAAGCACCTCGCGGTTGACCACGCCGCGCGGAACGAGGCCACGTTGAACGTCGAGCACGGCCTTGACATCCGCCGCACCATTGCCCGCGAAACACTGGTCGGTCCAGCACAGGGCATGCGGCGCCACGATGATGTTGTCGAGCTTGAACAGCGGATCGGCGGGATCGGTTGGCTCGTCCTCGAAGACATCGAGCCCGGCGCCGGCGATGCGCCGCTCCCGCAGAGCATGTGTAAGCGCTTTCTGGTCGACGATGGGGCCGCGCGCCGTATTGATGAAGAAGGCCGTCTCTTTCATCAGCGCCAGGCGTTCGCCATTGACGATGTGATGAGTATCGGGCGTCAGCGGGCAATTGACAGTAAGAATGTCAGCGCGCCCGAAAAGATCCTCGATACCGGTGAGTTCGATACCGAGTTCGGCCGCAACCTTTGGATCGGCATAGGGGTCATGGGCGATGAAGTTCATGCCGAACGGCTTGGCCAGCCGGAATATTTCCGCGCCGATATTTCCGACGCCCAGCGAACCGAGGGTCTTGCCAACGATGCCGACGCCCATGTGGTCGCCGCGCGCCGCGAAGCCCGGCGGTCCCATGCGGGCCAATCTGTCCTTGACCATCAGCCTGCCCGTCAACGCCAGCATCAGCGTGATGATCGAAACCGCCACCGGCCGCCGCACGCCATCGGGCGTGATGCACAGCGCGATGCCGTTGGCGGTGCAGGCCGGAACGTCCACCGTGTCGTAACCGACACCGAAACGCGCCACCACCGCAAGTCTGCCGCTCTTCGGCACGCTCGTTTCGGCAAAGCGGTGGCCCAGCAAGATCAGCGCATCGAAATCCTCCAGTTGCGGCGCGCGCAATGGATTATGCGGCTCAAGGAATTCCATCTCGACATTGGCGGCGGTCTTGAGCGGCCTAAGATCGAAATCGGGGTAGGTCGGCGATCCGTCGGCCTTCCTGAAATCACCCGACAGGGCGACGCGGTACTTGTGCATCACCGGACCCCCGCGCGCACCGCGCTGAGGGCGGCGGCCAGGGCATCGCGCAACACCCAGACGTCGCCCGAGTAACAGCAGAAGTCGAAGCCCTGGCCATAGGCCGCAATACCCTGATCGGCAGTGGACACCAGCCGGCCCATCGCCTTGCCATGCGTCTTCCCCGCCGCGATGATCCTGTCCATGGCGCTGCTGAATTTCGGATGATCGAACTGGCCAGGAATCCCGAGCGACACCGACAAATCGAAATGCCCAACCCACAAGCCATCGACTCCCTTGGTGGCGGCAATCGCATCGGCGTTCTCGGCCCCGTCGGCGGTTTCGATGAGACAGAAGACCGTGGTCCGCGCATTGGCATTGTTCAGGGCATCGGCGACCGGAACCGACCGGTAGTTGTCATGGGCCATGGCTAGTCCAACGCCACGTTTGCCTTCCGGGAAATACCTGACACTGTCGACCATGGCCCGGGCCTGGGCGGGCGTCGAGATCATCGGCGCGATCAACCCCTCGGCCCCCATGTCGCAGGCCCTGGCCAGCATGTCGTTCTCAAGGGCCGGAACCCGCACGATCACGGCGACACCGGCCGCCTCGAAATAGCGGATGGCACTCTTGAGCGTCTCGAAGGAAAAGCCCGAATGCTCCATGTCGAAGAAGGCGAAATCGCAGCCCGCCGCCTTGAGAATGTGGCCAATGCCGGGCGTGGCGAACTCGACGATGAAGTGGCCGAGCTTCAGCTCGCCGGAGGCCGTCATCTCTTTCAGTCCCATCGGCGCCCACTCCATTGGCTCAGCCGGTACATCCGGCCGCATTGTACGTGCAAGACTGAAAACGCTACACGAGGCCCCGTTCCCGCGTCAATCTCCGGTTTGGCAGGCCGCCACCGATTATGCCGCTTGCGTTCCGGGGCGTGATAGTGCTGAAAGCCCGTTATTGGGAGAAAACGATGCTTGAATCTCTGCTGTCGGGCGATGCCCTGTGGGCGCTTGGCCAGGTCGTCATGATCGACCTCGTGCTGGCGGGCGACAATGCCGTGGTGATCGGTCTCGCCGCCGCAGGCCTCCCCAAGGATCAGCGCAACAAGGCCATTCTGGTCGGCATTATCGCCGCTACGGTGCTGCGCATCATCTTTGCGCTGACGACCACTCAGCTTCTGGCTTTCGGCCCGGGGCTTCTCATTGCAGGCGGCTTGCTCCTGCTCTGGGTGTGCTGGAAGATGTGGCGCGAACTGCGCGACGGCCAGCATGAGGCCGAAGCCGTCGAGGACTTGACTGGCGAGGATATCAATGCCGACGGTACCGTGGGTGGCAGGGGGCCGCGCAAAACTTTCACCCAGGCGGCCTGGCAGATCGTCATCGCCGACGTCTCCATGTCGCTCGACAACGTGTTGGCGGTGGCTGGAGCGGCAATGGACCATCCGGTCGTTCTGGTCTTCGGTCTCGTTCTGTCCATCGCACTGATGGGCCTCGCCGCCACATTCATCGCCAAGCTTCTGCAGAAGCATCGCTGGATCGCGTATGTCGGGTTGGCGATCATCTTCTATGTGGCGTTGGAGATGATTTACAAAGGGACACTCTCGCTCTGGCCCCAGGTCGTCTGATGCTGAATTTTGATGCAGTGCGTTTCCTGAGGATCGAGCAAGGCGCCGTAGCGCTCGCACCCGCCATCCACGAAGCGGTCGGCAAATGCTTCGCCAAAGGTGCAAGGAACCTGTTCTTCCTCGGCTCTGGTGGTGCTGCGATCCTCATGCAGCCGGCCTTCATGCTCCTGCAGCGCCGCTCGTCATTCCCGGTCTTCATGGAAATCGCTGCGGAACTGGTGGCGGGTGGTCATCAGGCACTGGGCAAGGACTCGATCGTGGTCAACCCGTCGCTTTCCGGCACTACCAAAGAGTCGCTCGCCGCGTTGGATTATTGCAAAGCGCACGGCGCCACCGTGTTGGCCCTCACCGGCCATGGCGATTCGCCGCTGGGCCAATTGGCCGATCATGTCTTCGTCAATTTCGCCGAGGACGACACCTCATGTGAATCGTTCTATTTGCAGTCGTTGCTTCTGGCGCTTTCGGTCATGGCTCATCGTGGCGAATATTCAGGATATGCCGCCTGTGTGGCCGAGCTTGCCGCCCTGCCAAAACACCTGCTCGCCGCCAAGCAGGCCTTCGAACCAGATGCGGCGCTGGTCGCTACGGCTTTCGCGGCGGAACCCTACCACATCATCACCGCCGCCGGCGGAAGCTGGGCCCAGGCCTGGTACTACGGCATGTGCATCCTCGAAGAGATGCAATGGATCAGGACGCGTCCCATCCATGCCGCCGATTTTTTCCATGGCACGCTGGAACTGGTCGAGAAGGGCGTCAGCGTCGTGATCCTCAAGGGCGAGGATGCCTATCGTCCTCTCGCCGATCGCGTCGAAACCTTCGCCCGTCAGTACACGGACAAAGTGACCGTGCTCGATGCCACCGAATTCGCCATGCCGGGAATATCGCCCGCAACCCGCTCACTTGTCTCGCCCGTCATCCTGGCAAGTGTTCTGGAGCGCTTGAGCGCCCATCTCGAAGTGAAGCGCAACCATCCGCTGACCACCAGGCGCTATTACAAGCAGGTGAACTACTAGGGACCGGGACCGATGATCAGCTTCCACGACCTCTCGAAGATGACCCGCCTTGAGCGCGGCCGGCTGCTGCTGCGCACCGAAGCCGATCTCTCCTCCTACGAAGAGAAAGTCAGGCCAATCATCGAGGCGGTGCGGACTGAAGGTGACCATGCGCTCTCACGCTTTGCCCGGCAGTTCGACAAGGCGCCCGTCAAGGCCGATGAAATCGCCGCCACCGAAGCCGACTTCGCAACGGCCGAGAAGACACTGGAACCCGCGGTGCGCGAGGCGCTGGAATTTGCCGCCGCCTCAATCCGCCGCTTCCACCAGGATCAGAAGCCGCAGGAAATGTGGTTCCACGAAATCCGCCCCGGCGTCTTCGCCGGTGACCGCACCACGCCCATTGCCTCGGTCGCCTGCTATGTGCCGCGCGGCAAGGGCGCTTTTCCCTCCGCCGTGTTGATGACCACGATCCCGGCCAACGTGGCGGGTGTCAAGGACATCGCCATCGTCACGCCGCCGGGTCCAGACGGCAGGATCGATGACGCGACACTGGTGGCGGCGCGCATGTCGGGCGTCTCGAACGTCTATAAGGCGGGCGGTGCGCAGGCCATCGCCGCCGTGGCCTACGGCACCGAAACCGTGCCCAGATGCGCCAAGGTCGTGGGGCCGGGCAGCCCCTGGGTCGGAGCGGCCAAGCGCCTTCTGTCGCATGTGCTCGATACCGGAACGCCCGCCGGCCCCAGTGAGTTGATCGTGCTGGCGGACGGCACCGCCGATGGCCGCCTGGCCGCGCTGGACCTCATCATCGAGTCGGAACATGGGCCAGACAGCTCGGCCTTCCTGGTGACCTGGAACCGCCAGGTCGCGGAAGATGCGAGGGCTGCGATCCCTGAATTCTGGCGGCAGATGGGGCCTGAGCGCGTCTCCTATTCCTCCGCCGTGCTGGGCGGCCCCATGGGCGGCATCGTGCTGGCCCGCGACGAGGAAGATGCCATCGCCTTCTGCAACGACTATGCGCCGGAACATTTGGGGGTCCATTCCGAGGAACCCTTCCAGTATCTCGGCCGTCTCAAGAATGCCGGCGAAATTCTGCTTGGCAAGCATACGCCGCCCACCCTTGGCAACTTCGTCATCGGCGTCAACCACGTGCTGCCGACCGGCGGCTGGGCCAGGACCGCTTCGCCCTTGACCGTTTATGATTTCATGAAGCGCACCTCGGTCGCCTATGTCACCGCCACGGGTTATCCCGAGCTGGCGAAACATGCCCATGCCATCGCCACCTATGAGGGCTTCGAGGGTCACGCCAATGCCGTTTCCGAAACCCGCCAACGCCTCCTGAGGAAAAACAGCTGATGCAGCGCACCGGCGGACAGATTCTTGTCGACCAACTGTTGATTCACGGCACCAGCCATGTCTTCTGCGTGCCGGGCGAAAGCTATTTGGCCGTGCTCGATGCGCTCCACGATGCGCCGATCAAGACCATCGTCTGCCGCCAGGAAGGAGGTGCTGCCTTCATGGCCGAGGCCGTGGGCAAGCTCACCGGCAAACCCGGCATCGTCATGGTGACGCGCGGACCCGGCGCCACCAATGCCTCGCCCGGCATTCATGTCGCCTCCCAGGATTCAACGCCGCTGATCATGTTCGTGGGCCAGGTGGCGCGCGGCATGAAGGAGCGCGAGGCCTTTCAGGAACTGGACTACAAGGCGGTGTTCGGCACCATGGCGAAATGGGTGGCCGAGATCGACGACGCGGCGCGCATTCCCGAAATCGTCTCCAGAGCCTTTCACGTGGCAACCCAGGGCCGCCCCGGCCCGGTGGTGATCGCACTGCCCGAGGACATGCTCACCGATCTGGCGGACGTGCCCGATGCACCGGCCTATTCAGCCGTCATCATGCGCCCCGGTGCCGCCGATATGGAGGCCCTGCAGCGCCGCTTGCTCGCCGCCGAACGCCCCATCGTCCTGGCCGGCGGCTCGGGCTGGAGCGGGCAGGGGGTCAAGGACCTCATGACCTTCTCGGAGAATTTCGCGCTGCCGGTGGCCGTTACCTTCCGCCGCCAGATGCTGTTTCCCGCCGATCATCCGAATTTCGCTGGCGATCTTGGCATCGGCCCGAACCCCAAGCTCCTGGCCCGCGTGAAGGATGCGGACCTCGTGCTGCTGGCCGGCGGCCGCCTGTCGGAAATGCCGTCGCAGAGTTACACGTTATTCGATATCCCTGGCGACGGCAGCAGGCTCGTCCATATTCATCCGGGTGCGGAGGAATTGAACCGGGTCTACCGCACGGGCCTGGGCATTCTGGCGACGCCCGCCGCCTTCGCCGCCGCCGCTGCCGCCTTGCCCAAACCCAATCGCCTGCCATGGCGCGATGCCGCCGCCGTGGCCCATGCCGACTATGGCGCGTGGCGCAGCACGGGAACGATCCGCACGGCGGGCGATGTGCAGATGGCGCAGATCATGCAGCATCTCGTCGAAACGCTCAGCCCCGATACGGTCTACTGTAACGGTGCCGGCAACTACGCCACCTGGGTTCACCGCTTCTGGCCGTTCCGCGCCTTCGCCACGCAAGCCGCACCCACTTGCGGTTCCATGGGCTATGGCGTGCCGGCGGCAGTGGCGGCCAAGGCCATCATGCCGGAACGCACCGTCATGGCTTTCGCGGGCGATGGCTGCTTCATGATGAACGGCCAGGAATTCGCCACTGCCGTGCAGTATGATCTCGCCATCATCGTGGTGGTGGTCGACAACGGCATGTACGGCACCATCCGCATGCACCAGGAGCGCGAGTATCCGACGCGCGTGCACGGCACCGAGCTCAAGAATCCGGATTTCGCCGCCTACGCCCGCGCCTTCGGCGGCCACGGCGAAACCGTGCGCAAGACGGAGGAATTCGCAGAAGCCTTCAAACGCTGCGAAGCCTCGGGCAAGCCCGCGATCATCCATTGCTTCGTGGACAGTGAAGCGATCACACCCGGCA
>JANPCA010000621.1:0-6317 GCA_031430715.1 Hyphomicrobiales bacterium
CAAACCTCCTCATTTCAAGGAGGTAGCCGATTGGATGGATCGGTTTATTTCGAATATTCACGAAAACTGGTATGTTTGGACCCCAACGGAGCTTGCCGCCTATGGTCTGTGGCGATTGAACTGGATTCACCCTTTTGTCGAGGGCAATGGTCGAACAGCGAGGGCGGCGTGTTATTATCTGCTGTGTGTGAGGGCAGGGAATTTACAGCCTGGACGAAAAATACTGCCCGAGCGCATTCGGGAAAGCAGAGACGGTTACGAAAGAGCACTCAAACTTGCTGACATTGCATGGGATGAGGGGCATTTAGATTTCACCGACATGGAAGAATATCTAGCTGCGCTGGTTCAGGCCCAGTTGGACGACGAAGGCCTGCCATACAACGGCACCTAAGCAAAAAATTCAGACTGACCCACTACTCCCCACATCACATCAATGGTCACGGGCCGGAGAGTGCGATACTCTCCGGCCTGTTGATTCGTGAAAGTGCTTGATGGGGAGCGGCGGGGGCGGATGGCACGGCAATACTGGCCAGCAGTCATGGGGCTTGCAGTCTTCGCCTTGACGGCGGTTGCGGCCGCCGCCTTCATGGTGGCTTCGGGCAAGCTCGATCCCATCCTTTGCGCCGGCGGGCTGCTTCTGCTCGCCGCCGGTCAGGTTGGCTTTATCCTCGCCGCCATCGCCAGGGTGTCGCGGCTGGAGGCGTGGATCAGCCACCACCAGGAGCTGATCCACTCTCTCTCGGCCCGCACCGAAACCGCCGATGGCCGCCTGGGCGCGGTTGAGCGCAAGCTCGATCAGCCCGCCGACAACCGCCTGAGCGACATCATCGCCGACATGCGCGCGTTGCGCGAAAGTGTGCGCGGCCTGGCCAAACCCAAGGAAGCGCCGCCACCACCACCGCTGCCGCTGGTTCAGCCCGCCGCTGTCCAGCCACAGGCCAAGCCCGCCAACGAGCACCTCGAACTGCTGCTCGAACCGGTCGTCGAACTGGCCACGGGTGCCACCGCCCATTACCGCGCCCTCCTCGACTTGACCGGCGGCAACGGCCACGCGGTGCGCCATGATGAATTGATGCTCAAAGCCGACCAGGGCGGCATGCGCCCGGCGCTCGATGCCCATATGGTGCGGCTCGTGGCGCCGGTGCTGCGCCGCCTGCGCCTGCGCAATCCGGCACTGCGCGCCTTCGTGCCGATCGGCACGGCCACGCTCAATTCCCGCGAGGAATCGGCCCGCCTCTTGAGCATCGTCGAGAACGAGGCGGATGTCGCCTCTGGCCTCGTCTTCGAATTCCACCATGAGGGCCTGGGCCGCCTCGACGATACCGGGATCGCGGCGTTGGCCAGGCTCGGCCGTCTCGGCGCCACCATGGCGTTGTCGGATGTGCAGGTGGCTGGGCTCGACCTGGCGGCACTCCGCCAGCTCGGCGTGCGCTTCTTGAGTTTCATGCCCGCCGCCGCCGATGCCGGCTTCGGCCCGTCCCCCGCCTGGCGCGAATTCGTGCAATATGCCCGCGCCATGCAGTTCCAGATCGTCATTTGCGATATCGTGACGCCGCAGCAGGCCACCGCGGCGACCCAGATCGGGCGCTATGGATATGGCGCCTTCTTTGCACCACCCCGCAAGGTCCGCGCCGATGCCGGCAGCACCGGCCTCCAGCGCCGCAGCGAGGCGGCCTGACTCGAGCCCGCCATGCAGCACGTCTCCGAGCGCTATCCGGTCTGGTTCTGCGACATCTGGGGCGTCGTCCACAATGGCTTTGTGCCTTTTCCCATCACCATCGCGGCCCTCACCCGCCATCGCCGCAACGGCGGCACCGTCATCCTGGTCACCAATTCGCCGCGCAGCAATCAAGGCGTCGAAAGCCAGTTGCTGGACATCGGCGTCGACCCCCAGAGCCATGACCGCATCGTCACCTCGGGCGATGTGACCCGCGATCTCCTGGTCCACCATGGCGGCGGCAAGGTCTTCCACTTGGGGCCTGGCCGCGACCTGTCGATCTTCGAGGGACTAAGGGTCGCCCGCGTGGCCATCGAACAGGCCCATGCCGTCCTCTGCACCGGATTGTTCGACGATCTCAACGACCAGCTTACCGATTATCAGCCGCTGTTCGAGGCTATGAAGCAGCGCCGCCTGCCGATGATCTGCGCCAATCCGGACAAGATCGTCCGCAAGGGCGACCGCATCCTCTATTGCGCCGGGGCGCTGGCAGAGATTTACGGGAAGAGCGGCGGCGAGGTGCTGATGGCCGGCAAGCCCTTTGCACCCATCTACGATCTCGCCATGGCGGAAGCGGCCCGTCTGCGTGGAAGAGATGTGATGAAAACCGAGGTGCTGACCATCGGCGACGGCCCTGACACCGACATCCGGGGTGCCGCCGACTATGGTCTCGATGCGCTGCTGGTGGCCGAAGGCATCATCGACGCCAGCGAAGGACTTGCGGCGGTCGAGGCGGGTGTCATGAAGATCGTCCCCCATGCGCGGATCGTCGAAACCGTGCATGATCTGGCCTGGCGCTGAGATGCGGTTGATCTCCGGCAGCGACGGCATCGACCCCGGATTGCGCGGCAGCGTGGCCGCCATCGGCAATTTCGATGGCGTCCACCGCGGCCACCAGAAATTGCTGGAGATCACCAGCGCGGAAGCCGCGCGCCTGGGCAGGCCCTGGGGTGTGATCACCTTCGAGCCGCATCCCCGTACCTATTTCAAACCAGGCGAACCGGTCTTCCGGCTGACACCATTGGCTCTCAAGTCCCGCCTCGTCGCTGCGCTTGGCGCCTCCTTCATGGTGATACTGCCCTTCGACCGTAGCCTCTCCGATCTCGAGCCCCGGGATTTCGTGCGCCGTCATCTGGTCGAACGCCTGTCCGTGTCCCATGCCGTCACCGGCTACGACTTCCATTTCGGCAAGGGCCGCAAGGGCAGCCCCGCCACCATGACAGCACTCGGCGGGGAATTTGGCTTCGGCGTCACCATCGTCGAGCAGGTGACCGATGAGGGCGACCAGCACTCGCCCTTCTCCTCAAGCTCCATCCGCCAGACGCTCCGCCACGGCCATGTCAGTGCCGCCGCCCACGAACTGGGCTACAATTGGACAGTGTTGGGCGACGTGGTGAGGGGCGACCAGCGCGGCCGCACCATCGGCTTTCCAACGATCAACATCGTGCTCGAACCGGGTGTCGACCCCTTCCGCGGCATCTATGCCGTGCGGGTCCGCGACGCCGCGATCAAGGGTGCCATCGCCTGGCCCGGTGCCGGCTATTTCGGCGACCGTCCGACCTTCGACACGGACCGCACCTTCCTGGAAGTCTTCCTCATCGGCTTCGACGGCGATCTCTATGGCAGGACCCTGATGGTTGAGTTTGTCGACCTGATTCGGCCGGACAAGCGTTTCGACTCGATATCTGAGTTGGTGGCGCAGATGCGTAACGATTGCGATGTGGCACTGGAGCGGCTGAAAGCACCGAATCTGGTAAAATCATTCCCACTCGGGCGGCTGCAGGATCAGGGAATGATTTAGCCAATTTCCGCCCACACGCAACGAATCGCCGTGTAAAGCGGGACCCCAGCTTTCGCTGGGGTGACGGAAAGAGTGAGGAAGATCAATGTCTTCCACCAATTCCGTTATGCCAGCGAAAGCTGGCATCCCGCTTCTTTTGGTCACAACGAGCGCAGGCGCCGATTTCCTCACAGCCTCGGGAGCCGGCATGATAGCCGCGGGATATGACCGTGAACTGCGGCCTGATCACCTAAACTTTCTTCTTCGCCGCTTTCTTTTTCGTCACATCCGTCGCCGGGTCCAGCAGCCGGTGCATGTGGACGATGAAATAGCGCATCTGGGCGTTGTCGATGGTTTGCCGCACCTTGCCGAGCCACGCCTCATGGGCTTCGGCGTAATTGGGATAGAAGCCGGCCACGTCGAGCTTCGCCAGATCCTTGAAGGTGACGGCCCTGAGGTCGTCGAGTTCGCCTCCGAAAACCATGTGGAGAAGCTGTTTGCCGGGCTTGGCTGGGGTTTTCGTCATGGAATCCTCATGGCGGTGATGATCGCCGCGTGCCGTTTCGCACCCGCGGCAATCAAGCCTTGCTGCCATGGCTCGGGCCGATTGTAAATATACTGGCCGCCCGAAGTATCGGTGACGAGGCCTCCTGCCTCATGAACCAGCAGATCGCCCGCCGCCAGGTCCCAGTCGTGGCGCTTGCCCACCGAGACGGCACCGTCGATGCGCCCCGCCGCCAGATGGGCCAGCCGCAACTGCAACGGCAATCGGCCGCTGTGATCGGCCGCTATTCCGCTGCCGGCCAAACCGCTCAAGCCTTTCCTGTTTCCCACCACATGCGCAGCTTGCAGGGAATGAGAGTCCGGAATCTTCATCGGTAGCGAACCGATCCATACCCCCGATCCGGCGATGGCCGAAAAGAACTCCTCCGCCATCGGGCAGTAGACCGCCGCGATGACCGGCCGCCCCGCACATACCAGTGCCGCGGCAACGCACCATTCGCTGTCTCCATTGATGAAGGCCCGTGTCCCGTCGATGGGATCGACGATCCAGATTCTGTCACGGCTCAGGCGGTCTTCGGTATCGGGTGTCTCCTCCGACAGCCAGCCATAGGAGGGCCTCGCTGCCATAAGCTCCGTTTTCAATAGCGAGTCGATCTCGATATCCGCCTCGGTCACTTCCGAACCGTCGGGCTTCGACCAGCGCTTGATACTCTGGCGCGTCAGTTCCTTAGCCCGCCCGCCCGCCCGGCGCACGGCATCGAACAACAGCCGTGCATCGGCCTCGAGGCTTTCAGAGTCCGGCAATGGTCAGTCCTTCCACCCGGACATTGGGGGCGTTCACCGAGGAGCGGAACTCCAGATTGCCGGCCGGAATCAGGGTCTTGAACATGTCCTTCAAATTTCCGGCGATGGTGATCTCGCTCACCGCAAAGGTCAGCGCGCCTTTCTCGATCCAATAGCCGGAGGCGCCCCGGCTGTAATCCCCCGTCACCATGTTGATGCTCGAACCGATCAGTTCGGTCACATAGAGGCCCTGGGCCACGTCGGCCATGAGCTCCTGAGGCGAAAGCGCGCCCGCCGGCAGATAGACATTGGACGTCGACGGCCCCGAGCGCGACCCCTGACCAGTGGGGTTCAAGCCCAATTGCCGCGCCGAGCGCAAGTCGAGAATCCAGTTGCTCAGCACCCCGGCATCGATGAGCTTGGCCTTGTGGCAGGCCAGCCCCTCGCCGTCGAAGGGCCGCGAGCCATGCCCACGCGGCATGAAAGGATCCTCCACAATATCGATGTGTTCGCCGAAGAGTCTCTGGCCCAGCGCGTCTTTCAGAAAGCTCGTGCCGCGCGCGATGGAAGCCCCGTTGATGGCGCCGAGCAGGTGTCCGATCAGCCCCGAGGCCACCCGCCGGTCATAGATCACCGGCACGGCTTGCGATTTCACCTTGCGTGGATTGAGCCGCTTCACCGCCCGTTCGCCAGCCTCGCGGCCCACCTCCGCCGCATCGCGGAGATCGGCGAAATGAATGGCCGAGGAATAATCATAGTCGCGCTGCATGCCCGTGCCTGTCCCGGCAATGGCCGAGACGCTGACCCCCGTGCCGGTGCGCCGAAAGCCTTGCGCGAAGCCGTTCGACATGACGATGCCAACCGAGCGATCCGACGCCGAAGCCCCGGCCCCGCCCGATTTGGTGACGCCCGGCACGGCGAGTGCCGCCTCTTCCGCCTGCCGCGCCAGCTTTTCCAGACCCTTCGCATCGGGCATGTCGTCACCCGCCAGGTCGAGGTCCGGAAAGCCCTGTGCCAATTGCTCCGGATCGGCAATCCCCGCATAAGGGTCGGGCGGCGCCAGCTTGGCCATGTTGAGAGCATTCTCCGCCAGCCGCTGGATGGCGGCGCGGGTCAGCACGCTGCCCGCAATGCTGGCCGAGGATTTCCCCCAATAGACCTTGAGGCTGATGTCGCGGGCTTCCGCTTGTTCCAGCTTCTCGATTGAGCCTTCACGCAGTTCGATTTCAGTCGAGCGGCCGTCGCTGGCCACCGCATGGACGGCATCGGCGCCGAGCTTCACGGCATGGGCCACGGCCTCGCCCGCCAGCGAAAGAAGGTCGTCAATCATGTGAGGAGACTATCCAGAAGCAATGAAAGGGTGAGGATCAGGCCGAATATGCGGTTGGAGCGGAAAAGTTCAAGGCATCGTGTGGCGTTGGCGGCATCAAAACGCGCAAGCTGCCATGCGGCATGAAGTGCTGCCCCCGCCACGCCGATATGGGCGATGAGTCCGCCGCCCGCCACCCAGATCGCCGCATCGATCAGGACCAG
>JANPCA010000622.1:0-3050 GCA_031430715.1 Hyphomicrobiales bacterium
CTGCCTCTCTGGCTTTCGCTAGTGCTGGCGCCCAAGTCTTCGCTCAATATCTGGGCGGCGGGCCGGAACTGGTGGAGATCGAGAAGGCGGGCATCGCCACGCTGAAACTCGACCTGACGGGCGAGGGCGCACCGCAACGGCTGATCGATGCGGCGCTGGCCCGGTTCGGCCGCCTCGATGTGCTGGTCAACAACGCCGGAAGCCTGGTGGCGCGCATTCCGGTGACCGATCTCGATGACGGCTTCATCGACACGGTCTTCGACCTCAACTGCCGGCAACTGATCCATTGCTGCCGCATCGCCGCGCGGGTGATGAAGAGCCAAGCCTCCGGCAATATCATCAACGTCACCTCGATTGCGGCGCGCAATGGCGCCAGCCCCGGCGGCAGCGTCTATGCCGGCGCCAAGGCCTTTGTCTCGGCCTTTTCGAAAACGCTGGCCAAGGAACTGGTAGGTCATGGGGTGCGCGTCAATTGCGTGTCGCCCGGCACCATCTACACCGCCTTCCACGACCGCTTTTCCGACGAGGCCAAGCGCGAGGCGGCGCGCAAGACCATCCCCATGCAGCGCTTAGGGGTAGCCCAGGACTGCGCTGGTACCTTCCTCTATCTGGCCAGCGATCAGGCCAGCGGCTATGTGACCGGCCAGGTGATCGAAGTCAACGGCGGCCAACTCATGCCATGAGCTTCGTGACCCGCATCCGTTCACAGTCACCTGACGCGATGGCGCCCGATGGCTCGGAGGTGCGCATCCTGGCGGCGGCGTCGCGGGGCAGCATGGCGGAGTTCACCCTGCCGCCCGGTGCCGTGTCGAAAGCCGTGGCCCACCGTTCGGTGGAAGAGCTCTGGCTGGTGACTGAGGGAACGGGCCGCATGTGGCGGAAGCTCGGTCAAGAGGAGGACATCGTGGCGCTCCACCCCGGCCTGTCGCTGGCCATCCCGCAGCGGACATCCTTCCAGTTCCGCAATGATGGCGATGAGCCGCTGCGGGCGATGGGCGTCACGATGCCGCCGTGGCCCGGCATGGACGAGGCCCAGGAGGTTCAGGGGATCTGGTAGTCACCAGCTTCCCGTGTTCGCCATGCTGGCCCAGGGTTCAGCGGAAGGCAAGGCTTCTCCCATTTGCAGGAGTTCGATGGAAATGCCGTCGGGTGTCTTGATGAAAGCCATGCGGCCGTCGCGCGGCGGGCGGTTGATGGTGATGCCGGCCTTCTGCAACCCGGCGCAATAATCGTAGATGTTGTCGACACCCAGTGCCAGATGTCCGAAATTGCGACCGCCGCCATAGGCCTCCGGATCCCAATTGTAAGTGAGTTCGACAGGCGCATCGGGGCTTCCGGGAGCGGCCACGAAGACCAGCGTGAAGCGGCCCTTTTCGTTGACATGGCGGCGCTGCTCGGCAAAGCCAAGCTTGTTGATGAAAAAGTCGAGCGATTGCTCCAGATTGGCGACGCGGATCATGGTGTGCAGATATTTCATGGGATCACCTCTTGTTTGACCGGGATATAGAAGAACTGGCGGGCCTGGTCCAGCCCGCGCGGTCGGCAGTGATCTTCACCGGGGCGGGTATCTCGACGGAATGCGGCATCCCCGACTTCCGGTCGCCGGGCGGCTTCTGGACCAGATATAAGCCGATCTCATTCCAGGATTTCATTGCCTCACCCGAAATCAGGCGCGAAGCCTGGCGCCGCTTTTTCGTCATTCACGACACTATCGCTGCGGCAGTACCCGGAGCCAGTCATGGCGCTATCGCCGGGATCGTCGAACGGGGCCATGCCGCCCATGTCATCACCCAGAACATCGATGGCCTGCATGGGCGGGCCGGTGTTCCCCAGGAGCGCATCATCGAGATCCATGGCAACGGCACCTATGCAACCTGCCTCGATTGTGGGGCGCGTCATGAGATCGAATGGGCGCGGCGGCTGATCGAGACAGAAGCTGTGCCGCCAGCTTGCGTGATGTGCGGCGGCATCGTCAAATCGGCGACCATCGCCTTTGGCCAACCCATGCCGGACCGGCAGATGGCGGAGGCCCGCGCCGCGGCCTTCAACGCCGACCTCTTCATCGCCATCGGATCATCGCTGCAGGTGTTCCCGGCGGCGGGCTTTCCAGTGATGGCGGCGCGCAACCGCACCCCGCTGGTGATCATCAACCGCGAGCCGACCGGTCTCGATGGGCTGGCTTTCCTGGTCATCAATGGTGAGTCCGCCACGGTGCTGACAGCATTGCTGGCGCGCCTTCAAAGGCCTGGAGGCGAATCACATGCGACGCCCAGGTCATGAAATCGCCAGGAATCACTGCGCGTGATTGCCCTTCGCCAGCGTGAGCCGGGCTTTCACGGGGAGCGGACCACGCGGTGCCGGTTCCGCTTCACCCCCTGTGCAAACTGGAATAAGCCATGGATTCTCGCGGTTTGATGCCTGTTGCCGCGGCAGCCGGGCGGGCGCCTCCCGTGGCCATCGGCTTTTCCATGCGGACGCCTTCGCTGCGCTCTGTACAAACCCTTAGGATTTGCGCAGATTGCTTAGCGGGGCGGCGGGGTCGGAACATGTGTGGCTGCCCATAGAGAGTTGGTTACACCTCATGGCGGCGAGCGGCGTTTTAAAAGAAGAACAGATTGCGGGGATACAGGAAGCAGCCGACAGCAATGTCCGGATCGTTCAGATCAGTGGCCTGGTCAAATGGTTCGATGTCGGCCGCGGCTATGGCTTCATCATTCCCGACAACGGCATGCAGGACATCCTGCTGCATCTCAGTTGCCTGAAGCGCGACGGCTTCGATGCGCCGCTCGAGGGCACGCGCATCATCTGCGAGGCGGTCGAGCGCCAGAAGGGCTACCAGTGCCTCAGGGTGCTGACCATGGACAATTCGACGGCTATTCATCCCGTCGAGCGCAAGGCCCGCACCCACACCACGGTGACACCATCCAGCACCTGGATCCGCGCCAAGGTGAAGTGGTTCAACCGGGCCCGCGGCTTCGGCTTCGTGTCGGAAGGCGAAGGCAAGCCCGATATTTTCATCCACATGGAAACCCTGCGCAAGACGGCGATCG
>JANPCA010000623.1:0-1572 GCA_031430715.1 Hyphomicrobiales bacterium
GGCCCGCTTTGGCGGGTTTTTTCATGAAAGGACGAACCTATGATGACCATTCAGCAGCTGCGGGAGAAGCGCAACGACTTTGCGAAAGCCGCCCGCAACTTCCACGAATCCAAGGGCCATGACGATAAATGGACCGCGAAGGATCAGGAACAGATCGAGGCGATGTATTCCGATCTCGAGGATTGTGACTACAAGATCCAGTCCATGCAGCGTTTGCTCCACAGCACGTCGATGAAACCAGCCGAGCCCGGCATCGGACACACCAGCGGCGCTCACGAACTGGCGGCGTCAAAGACGGTTTTCCGCGCCTGGGCCAGCAACGGTGTCGAGGGCGTGCAGGCGCTCATCGTCGAAAAGCCGGAAATCTACAGCGGGTTTTCCGGCAACATCCACGCAGCGGCCACCTCGCCGGGTTCCGCCGGCGGTTTCACCATCCCGACGATTCTGGTGCCTGAGCTGCTCATCCGTCTCAAGGACTTCGGTGGCATGCGCGAATGGGGCGACACCCTGTCGATGAATTCCGGCGAGCCTTTCAACTGGCCGACCATGGACGACACCGCCAGCATCGGGGAATTGCTGGGGGAAGCCACGACGGCTACCGACAGTGACGTGGCCTTCGGCATTGTGGCGATCGGAGCCTACAAATACTCGTCCAAGGCCATCCCGGTCTCGATCGAATTGGTCATGGACAGCGCGGTCGAGGTGGACAACATCGTGATGACGGCCCTGGCGCAGCGCATTGCCCGGATCCAGAACACGCATTTCACGCTTGGCAGCGGAACAGGCCAGCCGATGGGAGCCATCACGGCGGCCTCTGTGGGCAAACTGGGCGCAACCGGCCAGACTGTCAGCATCACCTATGACGATCTGGTTGACCTCGAGCATTCGGTCGATCCGGCCTATCGCCGCATGGGCTGCAAGTTCATGTTCCATGATTCCACCTTGCGGACCCTGCGCAAACTGAAGGACACCAGCGGCCGCCCGATCTGGCTGCCGCAGGCCCAGGGCTCGCTGAAAGACAGTGCGCCCTCCACCATTCTGAACTATCCCTACATCATCAACCAGGATGTGCCGCAGATGGCGGCCAACGCCAAATCGGTGCTGTTTGGCTATGGCGGAAAATACAAGATCCGCGACGTGATGAACGTCACGATGTACCGCTTTACCGACAGTGCCTACATGAAAAAAGGCCAGATCGGTTTCCTGGCATTCGCTCGCGGCGACGGCCGCTGCATCGATTCCTCGGGCAATACGGCGGCCTCCGCCGACGCTTTCAAGGTCTACCAGAACAGCGCGACCTGATTGTGCGGCAGACCGGGACGCCAGCGTTCCGGCCTGCACCTGTTTTCTCTCAACACTATTTTCATCCGAGGAAATCATGACAGATGATGTCAAGCTGATCACCGTGCGCATGCTCACCAGCATCGCCGGACCCAATTTCGAACACCATCCCGGCGAAATCGCCGAAGTGCCTGAAAGCGACGGTCTGGGCTGGATCGCCGGCGGAATCGCCGAGGCCGCCCCCAAGGCCGAACTGGAGCGCCAGAAGGCCCGCAAGGCCGAGGCCGCCGC
>JANPCA010000624.1:0-7821 GCA_031430715.1 Hyphomicrobiales bacterium
CAGCGCATGCGTCCAATCCGTTTCGTTCATCTTCGTCGACATCGCCGGACCTCCAAATCATCCGGCAACCCATGAATCACAATGCAAATGCTTCGGGAACCCTGAAAACTATACCTGAGTCAATTCGTCCACACGGCCTAGCACCTGGCCTCGCATTTGTTTTGGCGAAAGGCCCCATTTGGTCATATTGTCGATGTAAATGTTTAATGTAGATAGTTGTGAAGCTGATTCTGGAGTAATTGATCGAAATTGTTGAGTGCGCCAAATTAGGTTGTCAAATTTTCGCAGGAGTCTGTGTTCGACAAGCTCCTGATCTGTTAAAGACTCGGGCGCGCGGCCAAGCGCTTCAGCTAGGCCGTTTTTCATTTGAGCGGCATCTTCTGGTGAATCCAAAAGAAATTGAAGTTCTGATTCGGTATATTTTGTGAGTTCATCATCGTTCAATTGAAAAATGTTTGCTGCGTTCTCTGGATCTACTTTGAAGGAGTTGGGGACATGCGATAGAAAATACTTTAAAAACTGGAGACGTGACTGTAATGGAGTGAGTGACGAGAACTCATTAATTCATACTTCACCTTCGAGTTTTTCGTAATTTTGAAGCAGTTCTCGCCAGTGATCTGACGGTATGGTTGCAACAATTCCTGGATCAGGTTCTGGCCCGTAGCCGAAGTACCTCGTTCCTTCTAATCTGCTTTTGATAATTTGACTGGCGCGAAGGTCAATTCCTGAATAATTTATGCAGTAGCCCCCGTTATGTAGTCTCTTACCTTGTGCTAAACCAGCATTGGAGGCCGAGACATTGCCAAACGCAGTTGCTGTCTGGGCAGTTGACTCTGAAATTGAGGTCAGGAGACAGACTACTGCGAAAATGACAAGGATGGCGCCATGCAGAAGTGGTGCCGAAGGGCGGAAGAATTCATGCTTGGCCGTAGGTTCGCGATTCATTGCTCTTCATCCCAATTGCGGTGCCGCGAATGATATATGGAAGATAACACAACGGCGGTAATCGGTCGATGGGATAAATGTTGGTCAAAAGTCACGCAGTGTATGGGCGCTGGCCCGGAATGAATTGCACATGGCGCTCACTCCGCGACATGTTTAAACATCCTCAATTGTGCGACAATAAAGCGACTAAGAGGATGGTCAATAGCGGTCTAAGTATCTGAAAAGATTGTCGCGCCATAAGAGATTCGAACTCCTGACCCCCAGATTCGTAGTCTGGTGCTCTATCCAGCTGAGCTAAGGGCGCGCAGCGCGGGTGTCTGTAATACGTGGGCGCCCCGAACGCAAGGATTTCCCGCGCGCTCCTAGGCGGTGCCCGGCACCTCCGAAAGCTGGTGATAGACGGGAAGGCCGCGGGCCCTTGCCAATCGCACATCCTCGTCGGCACCCTTGGACTCCCCGGGCAGGCGCAGCACCGCCTGGCAATGCTGCAGCAGCCGCTGGGCGGTGGGATAGAGGAATTCCTCGTTCAGCGGGTCGTTGACGTGGCGCGCGCCAGCGCTGGCGGCCAGCGGCAGGGCCACCCATTCGCCGATCATCGGGATATGTCCGGCCCGGAAGAGGGGCAGGGCGGCGGCCTCCAGCCGCCGCAGATTGGCTGCCATCTTGGCGGGATCATCGCCGGTACCCGAGCGGTAGGGGCCGGCCACGAGAATGAACAGGGACTCCTGGGGCATGATGTCTTCTCCTTTGCGCCCCCCTTATCAAATCGTGACAGATCACGCAAGATCGTGCATTAACGTGCAACCATGCTCACCGAACAGCGCAAACGCCACATCCTCGACGTCCTCACCCGCGACGGCCGGATTGTCGCCAAGTCCTTGAGCGCCGGCCTTGGCCTCTCGGAAGATACCATCCGCCGCGACCTGCGCGAGCTGGCCGCCGAAGGCCTGTTGCTGCGTGTCCATGGCGGAGCGCTGCCGGCGTCGCCTACCGTCGCCAGCCTCGAGAGCCGCCGCCACATGTCGACGGCCGCCAAACAGCGCCTTGGCCGCGCCGCGGCGCGCCTGATCGAGCCCGGCATGAGCGTCATCGTCGATGGCGGCACCACCCATCTCGAACTGGTGCGGAGCCTGCCCCCGGGCCTCACGGCCACCATCATCACCCACAGTCCGCTGATCGCTGCGGCACTCGAATATCACGGCGGGGTGGAGGTGATCCTCATCGGCGGCAGGCTATTCCGCCACTCCATGGTGGCGCTGGGTGCCGCCGCCATGGAAGCCATCGCGCGGCTCAGCGCCGACCTGTTCTTCCTAGGCGTCACGGGCGTGCACGCCGCGGAAGGCCTCAGTACCGGCGACCACGAGGAAGCCCACGTCAAGCGCGCCCTCATGCGCCGCGCCGCCGAAACCATCGTCCTTGCCACCACCGAAAAGCTCGGCGCCGTCTCGCCGCACGCGGTTGCAACGCTGACCGAGATCGGCGGACTGATCGTCGAGCGCGATGCGCCGGCCGCCATCGTGGACTCCCTCCGTACACAGGGCATCACGCTGACCCTCGCCTGAGGTTCAAGCGCCGCGCCGCGCGACGCCCATGTACTGGATGCCCAGGAAGGGCAGGCGGCCGAATTTGAGATCAAATCCGCGGTTGACGCCTACCGGACCAAGCCCCGCGAGCGCGATCTCACCAAAACCGCGCGACCGCAGCGCGGCGCAAAGCGCGCCGGGCGGTATGAACTTCTCCGGATCATGGGTGCCAGGCGGCAACAGCCTGATCACCCGCTCGCCGAGAACGACGATCACAAATGTGGCAAGCCAGGTGCGGTTGATGGTGTCGAAGGCAAAGCACCCGCCTGGCCTCAGCACCCGGCGCACTTCGTCGAGGACCAAATCCAGGTCCGCCACATGCTCGAGCACGTCGACGCAGACCACGTGATCCATGGACTGATCGGCCAGCGGCAGGCGCTCGCCCGCCGCTACTAAATAACGGACTGGCAGGTTCTCTGACGCCGCGTGGGCTTGCGCGATGGCGATCGCCCCGGCGGCGGGATCGATCCCAATGACCACGGCGCCGCGCCGGGCCAGTGCCTCCGCCATGAAGCCGCCGCCACAGCCGAGATCGAGAACCGCCTTGTCCCGCCATGGAATCAACGGATCGAAATAGGCCAGCCGCGCGGGAACCAGATTCTGCAAGACACGCAGCCACCGCAACCTGCCATCCCACCATTGGGCGGCATGGCGGCCGTAGATCGACAGATCGTTAAGCCGCGTTCCGTCAGGCGGCTTTCTCAGGCGCGGCAGCCAATAGGGATGGCTCTCCTGGTAGTCGATGAAGCGCTGCCCGAAAATGCGTGCAAAGCGCTGCTCCTTGAACAATGGCCCGATGAGGCAATAGGCCGTCAGCACGATGGCGATCAGCAATTGATCGGGCGTCCACACCGGCACCGTCCACAGGGTACAGGCGAAGGCCAGATAAATCGGCTGGCGGCTGAGCCGGAACAAGCCGCGCACCGGCATGCCGGGATAGCGCGGCCTGCTGTTGGTGAACACCGCCCACCAGCCAAGCCAGCCGGTCTGCAGGCCGATGCCGGCATCGAGGATGGCCTTCGCCAGCAGCAGCCAGCTTGCGGCATAGAGCAGCGTCAGCAGGCCCTGCGCCACACCGCCGGCCCGCCACCAGATGATTCCACTGAAGCTCCACAGGCTGAACAGCAGCAGAACCTGAAGCGATGCGATGATGACATAGGTGGTGGTGCTGAGATCGGCGCCGAGCCGTGCCGGAGCGGGGACCGTCAGAAGAACGCGCCCACGACGTGACAAGAGCAAGGAATGCGCCAGCGGAAACTGCAGCAGCAAGAGCCCGTTGACGATGGCGCTCCACGGCAAGGCAAGCGCCCCGAAGCCGCGGCTCATGCCGGAATACATCTGATAGATCATCATGCCGACGCCGCCGATGAACAGGCCATGGCAAACCGCGCCATAGACCAGCGCCGTCATCTGGCGCTGAAGTGCCGGAGAAAGAGCCATGACTCTGTCCATACGCGTTTTGAGCCACAACAGAAAACCTTGTTCTGTCATCCTGGCGAAAGCCGGGAGATGGATTCACGTTTGAAGTGCGACGGTTGAAGATTTTGTACATTTGATCCAGACTTCATTGGGGTCAAGCCGCCGAGACGTTTTCGGGGCGTGTTGTCGTGGCGTTCGATGATGGCCTTGAAAGCGTCTGGCGGCATGGCGCTGATCCGGCATTATGTATCAATCGCACCCGGCTGGAGAAAGGCCGTGAAGGCGCCATCCCCCGGACTGGTCGGCGAATGCCCTGGCTGCCAGAAACCGGTCTTCGCCAGATGTGGAAATCAAAGAGTCTGGCACTGGGCGCATCGCGGAATGGCCGCGTGCGAGTTCGAGAGAGAGAAGGAGACCGAATGGCATTGCGGGTGGAAGAATGACTTCCCTGCCGAATGCCAGGAAGTCATTCGACGCGACTCAGCCGGTGAGAGGCATATCGCGGACGTCATTACCTCGCTGGGACTCGTTGTGGAGTTTCAGCATTCGCGACTGGCGCCGGAGGAACGAGTCGCACGTGAGTCCTGCCATCAAAATATGGTGTGGGTCGTGGATGGAACGCGGGTGAAGCGGGACAAGGCCAGATTCATGGAGGGTGAAAGGGGTTGGAAACGCACGCTCTTGAATGGCTTCTTCGTTTCATACATCCCGGCCGAGTGTTTCCCAGCCGACCGGCTTGACTGCAGAGTGCCGGTCTTCTTTGATTTTGACGGAAATTCCTCAACAGAAAATTCGGAGGGTGTAGATAAGAGATTCCTCGTCAGTTTGTTGCCGGGCCGTGCTGAAGGGTTTGCTGCTATGGTGAAGATAACCCGGCATGCGTTTCTAAATGCGACTCGATCGCGGTCAGAGATCATGCCCGCGTAGGCTAATGTCCAGCGGATCGCCGCTCATCTTATGTGGGAGCGCCCCCTCGCCTGCGCCGCTCTTTCGGCTCGGCGCCCGCGTCATCGTCAGTGGAAGCAGTGGACGATGCGGAAAAAACAGAGGTGCCCCCAGCGTCGAATGGCAGAATTCTGAAAATCACTTTCAAGTGCAACATCTAGAGTACATCCTTTGCTACTTTGACCACCAGCGGTGCTCGGAAAGGTTCGGATGCCGTCGAAAAGTGATATTTCACCAAGCTAACAGAAGGCCGGGCAGAATAGCGGCTACAGAATCTGCCGATTGGATCGGTTGTGAATTCTGCTCAATATACTGCTTGAAGGCACGGCCTTCACTCTGGCAACTTTCCGCCGAGACAGAAGCGGTGATTCGATCTACGAATGTCAGTGCTGACCGACAAAATCGAAGCCATGGCGCCAGATCAGGCATCACTCGCTGCTGCCATCAAGATCAAACCTGGCTCGTGGCCGGTGTTGGCTTTGGAAGCAGCCAAGGTATTCGCCTGGGGAGAATGTCAAGGCTCCGGATCGACACCTTATCGTGCTTGCCTTCACATTCCCGATCTCGGCTATAAATGCTCGTGCCCGAGCCGCAAGTTTCCATGCAAGCATGTGCTATCGCTGATGTTGTTGCTGGCGCGGTCTCCTCAGACTTTCTCGACAGCCGAATTGCCTGACTGGGTGAAAGATTGGTCGAGCCGCCGCCGAACCGGCGCTGCACCCTCCGCCGAAACGGTCAAACCTGCGAAGGCATCATTCGACGCCGCACTCGCTGAGCTTAAGCCGGAACCGAAGGACGAGAAATCCGAAGCTCGCGCCGCGCAGCAACGCGAAAGGCTGAAGACCCAGCGCGAAGAATCGATCATCAGCGGGCTGGATGAACTTGACCTATGGATTGGCGACCAGCTGAACCGCGGTCTCGCTGGCTTTATGGCGACGGCGGCACAAAACTGCCGCTCGCTGGCACAGCGCATGGTAGATGCAAAGGCTCCCGGACTTGCAGGCTGGATCGACTCCTTGCCCGGCCGGCTTCTCGTTCTCAGTGAGCAGCAGCGGACCACTGCACTGATCGAAGCACTGGGCGAGCTCCACTTGTTTGCGCAAGCTTACCGGCGGCAGGACTATTTGCCCGAGGCGCTTCGGCATGACATCCGGCGGATAGCTGGATGGACGACAGAGCGGCAGGTTCTGCTCGACATGCCCGGCGCGCGGCGTGTCTCGGCAGGCTGGCTGGTTACTGGAGCACATACCGAAATCCAGCCGGACAAGTTGAGACGTGTCGAAACCTGGCTGCTTGGCAAGCTGGATGGCCAGCCGGTCAACGCTGTCCTTATCGATTTCGTGCCCGTCGGCACCGGCGCAGCGATATCAAGCTTTCTTCCGGGAGATATCCTCGAGGCGGAGCTTGTCTTTTATCCTTCGGCCGTGCCATTGCGCGCCATCATCGCAAACCGCCTCGATCAGTTTCAGGGAAGACTGGACGGCATGACGGGATGTAGCCTTGGCGAAGCGCTCAAAGACTACACCGAACGCCGGGCAATGTTTCCATGGCTCGCCCAGTGGCCCCTAACACTTTCTGGTGCACGGTGTGTGGAATATGAAGGTTACGGCCTCTGGATCATTGATGGTGCCGATGGCCTTCCTGTGAGCGTGGCGCGGCAGGATGAAGTCCGCGCGCTGACCGGTGTCGATGTCGCCAGTATCACTGGATTATGGGACGGCAGCTCCTTCGCACCCCAGATGGCCGAAACATCGCTCGGCCGGTGGATTTGCCAATGATCGACAGCATCATTGCAGGGGATACCGATGGACTTGTGCGCTCCATGGTGCTCGGCTTGTCCAAGGCCGGGCTTGCCGCAAGAAGCCCGCTGAACACCGTCGCGCTGGTGGGCTTGCGATTGAAGTACAAACGGCCACCACTGCCGCTGACAGTGCAATGTGAGTCGCCGCGGTATGATCAGCCTACGGATTATATGCCGGGCGCTGCTCGCAAGGCGTTGGTCAGACTGGTGGCCGGCAAGGACGGGTCCGCCACGGATAGCTTGGCCCTGGCCGCCGCGCGCGCGATTGAGGTGTCGGACCTTGGAATCCATCCATTCGACTATGCCACTGTTGAGGACTTCATAGCCCGTTTTGCCGCTGTTCTGGGCCACCGGGAACGGCAGTGGCTGCGTGCCGTCCGGCCCGAAGGCGCGCAAGTCGAGGAGCTCTATCCCGATGGGCCGATCACCGCCGGCATGCTGCTGAATTTTGGAAAGGCCCAAAAGCTTCAGGTTCTTGGGCAACTGCGGCGTGAAGATCCCGCAAAGGCCAGAGACTTCATACAAACCTTGTGGCCGAACGAACCGGCCGCAATGCGAGCCGAGCTGGTTCACCTGCTTGCAACAAAGCTGTCACTTGGCGACCGCGTATTTCTAGAGAGTCTGAAAGATGACAGGGCACAGTCCGTCAAGGATGCTTCTAATAGCTTGCTGGGCCTCCTTCCGGGAACGGCCGCTTTTGACAGCCGCATTTCCTCGCTGACCGAGCGCATCAAAGTAGCGGCATCAGGCCTGCTCCGCCGCGCGAAAGTCCTGAAATATTCCGGCGCATCTGGTGGCGGGACGCATGATTGCAACGAAGAGCAGCGCAAACTTCTCTTGGGACTGAGCTTGGTCGATATCGCCGGAGGCCTCGGCGAAACCTCAGATACTCTCCTGGCCATGGCTGAGAGGTCAGAACAGGCTGGCCTTGTTCCCCTGCTTCTGCTGCAGCAGGCGGCAAGGGAGGGCCGCCTCGATCTCGTCGAGAGGTATCAGCAAATTCTGGACGGCCAAAATGCGGACGCATCCCTGCAGTTCCTCGCGACGGCCTTGCTGGAATTGAGCTGCGATCAGCGTCAGCGCTTGTTGGATATCGCCATCCGGCCGAAGTCCTGGTGGTTCAATGCA